>NZ_JAIRBP010000010.1:0-111898 GCF_021151495.1 Halomonas sp. IOP_31
ACGGAGGAAGCAGATAGGCCGTATGACGATCGACAGAACGAAAGTGGCTCATGGCGGGTCCGTGGTCAGTTTGATGCCGGCATTATCTCATGCTGGAGTGGAAAGTCCGACAGGCTGCTAGCCTAGCCCCCGGGGCTTCGGCCAGGCAGACTGACGACGAGTCGCCCCCTTTCGAGAACTTCCATGATCACCCGGCAAGCCATCATCTCCGCCACCGACAGCCCACCCGCCACCCCCGCCGCGCTGGGCTTTTCGATGCCCGCCGAGTTCGCCGCGCATGACGCCTGCTGGATGCTCTGGCCGCAGCGCCCCGACAACTGGCGCTACGGCGCCAAGCCGGCCCAGGCGGCGTTCGTCGCCGTCGCCCGGGCGATCGCCGAGAGCGAGACGGTGTTCGTCGGCGTCAACGACGATCAGTACGAGAACGCGCGCCATCAATTGCCGGCCCACATCCGGGTAGTCGAGCTGTCGAGCAACGACGCCTGGATGCGCGACGTCGGCCCGACCTTCCTGACCCATCCGGACGGCCGGCTGGCACTGGTCGACTGGGAATTCAACGCCTGGGGCGGGCTCAACGGCGGCCTGTATTTCCCGTGGGACAAGGATCGCCGCATCCGATCGAAGATCGCCGAGATGCTCGGTGCCGAGCGCTTCATCGCCCCGCTGGTAATGGAAGGTGGGGCGATCCACGTCGACGGCGAAGGCACGCTGATCACCACCGAGGAGTGCCTGCTCAACCCCAACCGCAATCCCAAGCTGAGCAAGGCCGAGCTCGAACGCCTGCTGGGCGACTATCTGGGCGTGACCCGGGTCATCTGGCTGCCGCGCGGCTGTTATCTCGACGAGACCGACGGCCACGTCGACAACCTGTGCTGCTTCGTCGCCCCCGGCGAGGTGGCGCTGACCTGGACCGACGATACGAGCGATCCGCAGCACGCCATTTCCCGCCAGGCGCTGAATATCCTCGAGGCCGCCCGCGACGCCAAGGGGCGCCGGCTGACCGTGCACAAGCTGCCGATGCCCGGCCCGCTGACCATCGCCGAGTCCGAGGCCAGCGGCGTCGACCGGCTGAGCAGTTCGCGCCCACGAAAGCCCGGCGATCGCATGGCCGGTTCCTACGTCAACTTCTATATCGGCAACTCGGCGGTGGTGATGCCCAGGCTCGATCCGGCCCACGACGACACGGCACGAGCGATTCTCGAGGGCCTGTTTCCCACGCGCCGGGTGATCGCCGTCGACGCCCGCGAGATACTACTGGGGGGCGGTAATATCCACTGCATCACCCAGCAGCAGCCCGCCCGCCGTTTGCCGGGACACACCACGTAGCGTCGGCCCAGGAAGTGCTGCACAAATAGGTGAGCGGGAGGAAGCGCAAGGCGCCTGGAGCGCAGGAACCGCAGCATATGGGTTATATGTGAGGATTCCGACCGGGCTGGCGTACCAGCACCGCGCAACGCAGCGATTCGTCGGGGACGCCTAGTCCGCGCAGGCATTTGTGCAGTATTTCCTAGCGGCAGAAACTCATGCCACGCATACCGAAATGGAAGTGATTGGCGTGGGCGGCGTTGTACTCGGGGCCGAGCACCGTGCCGAATAGCCCGCAGGCGCCGGACTGCGCCTCGCGCAGGAACTCGCCGGCGTGTAGTTCAAGGTACAGGCACTGGCTCCTACCTCTACCGTGCGACCCAAAGTGCTGCGGTTGTTCTATGAATCTTGGGAGCAGAACACCGCAGCAAATTTAACTCACTTATTTTTAATGGCTTCATCCATGATTCGCTGGGCTTCAAGTGCCCACTCCTTGCCGCCAATGTCTGCGTAGAAGTCTGGCCAGATTGCCTTGGCTTTTTCCTGCCACTTTGCTTCGTCTTCAGGGGGGCCTAGTAGCTCCATTCCCAGATCGACAAGCTCGTTCTTGGCCTCTTTGGTCAGCTTGGCGGAAAGCTCACGCTCGTAGTCGGCCGCTTCCCGGCCGGCGCGATCAACGGCATTCTGCAGGGCTTCCGGTAGCCGCTGGTAGAAGCGCTCGCTGACCAGCAACAGCCCCGTCCACATCATGTAATGAATTTCGGTGATGTAATCCTGTACTTCATAGAAGTTACTCGAAATCGCAGTGGTGTAGGGGTTCTCCTGGCCGTCTATGACCCCTTGCTGAAGCGCGGAGAATACTTCCGCCCACGCCATGGGGATTGGGTCGATACCCCAAGCCTTGAATGTTTCAATGGCAATATTGTTCGGAGAGACTCGAATCTTCTGCCCCTCGAGATCATCGAGCGTACGAACAGGTTCTTCCGCTGTGGTCAGGACCCTGAAGCCCTTTTCCAGGAGCCCTACGGCACGCACCCCTGCCTCGCTGGTGATGCGCTCATTGAGAGGCTCCTGCAACGCATCCATGGCCGCCCAGGCCTGTTCCGATGAAGTGAAAGCATAGGGAAGCATCAGCACACCGGCCGAAGGCGCCAGCGGCACCAGGTTGCCTGTATAGACAATTGCAGACTCGATGGTCCCCATGCGCATCGACTGTGCAACTTCCTGTTCATCCCCCAACTGGTTGGACGGATAGATTGTTACGTCGATACGTCCATCGCTGTACTTCTCGACTAGCTCTTCAAACTTTACAGCGGCATAGTTCGTCGGGTTATTTTCGTTATCGCCGTGGGACAAGCGCATGTTGAACTCTGCGCTGAAAACAGCCGAGCTGGCGAGCCCCAGGCTGCAGACCCCCATGCCAGCCATTATTTTTTTAAAGGCCATGGTAATACCTCTTTGGTTGTTAACGAATCAGCCCCAGAAGCTCCGGCAATGCCAAGCTGATTTGGGGAACAAAGGCTACGAGGAGGAGTACCGCCACCTCGGCGCCAATGAAGAGTAATGACGCCCAACTCACTTTCTCGATTGTCGTTTCACCTATTTCGCTGGCCACGAACAAGTTCACACCGAGCGGTGGCGTGGAATAGCCTATTTCACAGGCGATCACGAACATGATGCCAAATTGAACGGGATGGATATCGACGCCTACAGCGACAGGCAGCAAAAGTGGCGTCAGAATGATAATCTGCGTCAGCGTCTCCATCCACATGCCAACAAATATCAGTAGTGCAATGATAACTAGAATCAGTGTGACGGGGTCAGTAAAAGTCGTCAGCATAAGCGACGATATCTGCTGGGGAATCTGATACATGGAGAGCAGTCGGCCGACAACACGGCCTGTTACTAAGACCAGCATTACGGTTCCCGCCACTCGCGCAGTATATCCCAGGCTATCGATGAACGTGGGTAACCGAATGGCTCGGTGGATGAAGGTACCTACGAAAAGCGCGTAATATACCGCGACAATGGAGGCTTCCGTGACGGTAAAGACCCCTAGGTATATACCACCAAGAATGATCACCGGCGCGAAGAGCGACCACTTAGCTTCTTTTGCCGTGCGCCATATCTCGCCAACGTCACGCTTGCTTGTATCCTGAGCGACATAGCCTCGCTTCTTGCTGATGACCAGCACTGTCAAGTAAAGCGCCAATGCCAGCAAGAGCCCAGGGAGAACTCCAGCGACGAAGAGCGCCGTGATCGAGGTTTCCGACGTAATGCCATAAATGATGATTGGGATCGAGGGGGGAATTACCACGCCGATACCACCCGCACTCGCGGTGATGGCGCTCGAGAACCCACGATCTTTATACTCCTTGATCATGGCGGGGATCATAATGGAGCCAATCGCCGCGGTCGTCGCCGGCCCCGATCCTGAAATTGCCGCGAATAAAGTACAAGCTACGATGGTTACCGTAGCGAGCCCACCGGGCGCCGGGCCGACCAGCGCACGCGAGAACAGGATTAGTCGCTCGGTCAGCCCGCCCTTCTCCATCAGGGCACCGGCCAGGATAAACATCGGGACCGCTATGATTGTGAAATCATTGACGGCGGAATAGGCGCTTTGCACGACGTAGGATAGCGGCAACCCGGATTGCAGCATGCTCAATATCGCTGCCATCCCCATCGAAATCGCGACAGGCACACCGAGCAGCAAGAAGCCGACAAAGCCAACTGTAAGAATGATTGCGGGGCTCATAGGGTACCTTTAGTCAACTCGAGTGTCGATTGTGTCCAAGCCATGCTTCCAGCGGGACACCATGCAGCCAATGACACGCACGGAAATAAACAACATGCCCAAGGGTACTATCACTTGCACCCACGCCAGGTTTATGCCTGTAGTTTGTGAAATGTAGGGGAATTGCATTGATTCATAAAACAGCTTTCCGCCTTGCCAGATAAGTATAACGTTGAATACCAGCCACACGGTATCAGCGATAGTCAATATAAACGTCTGAAACTTCGCGGGCATCATCGAGATATGAAACGTGACTCGTATATGTCGATTTTGCTCTGCAGCGATAACGAACCCAAAATAAATCGCCCAAACGAAGAAATAACGTGACACTTCTTCAAGCCAGCTCAAGTTACGGTCAAAACCGAACCTCAAGACAACCTGGATTCCCAGCAAGGCAATGACAACCGTCATTAGGACCGCTGAAAGCCACTCTTCCATTGTTCTAGAGCGAAGCATATTCAACATACGGGTCGCCTCGTGTCGTTAGTCGTCATGAAGCGTAAGCTTCTTGACGAATCATGACTTTCAAGTGTTTCTGCTTATCCAAGGACGATTCGAATGCCTCGTCAGTGACCCCGAAGTCGTACGTTGCCGAAACGGCTTCTACCAGTTCGGGCTTGGACAGCACGGACTCGACCGCCTTCTCGAATTCATTCAAGAATCGGTAGGCCCCGCGGATGGTCAATTCTTTGGTCAGAATCGAATTCATGTCCAACGCCTCAGGTGCCAGGAAACCGATCTGGATCAACCGTCCTTTTGGAATAAGCACTTTCACCGCCGTGTTGAACGCCTGCGTTGCGCCTGAGGCTTCCAGTACTACGTCGAAAAACTCAAGCTCCCCGGAAACGACGCGCTCCTCGACATTTCTGGCATCCAGCGTGCGGACATCCGCAAGTTTTTTGACGCGTTCCAGTGCCGCCGCATGAACATCGGATACATAGACATCACTAGCACCTTGGTCCAGGGCCGCCACCGCCGCGAGGGTGCCGATCGTGCCCCCCCCGGTCACTAACACGCGCTTTCCGGCGACGTCGCCAAGGTTGGCGGCATGCAACGAGATAGCGTAGGGTTCAGCCAGCGCGGCCAGCTTAAGGTCCGCATCGACAGGCAATATCACGCATTGGTGAGCTTTCACCACGGGCCGCTCTTCGAACGCCCCCTGACTGTGGGGTCGCTTGGCCGCACTCCCGAGGTACTGCATGTTGAAGCAGACGTTTACTTCGCCCTGCCGGCACATGGCGCACGTGCCGCAAGGCAACGCGGGATTGATAGCGACCCGATCACCTACGGAGACACCGCTGACGCCTTGTCCCACTTCCAATACGACGGCTGCCAGCTCGTGGCCAAGCACCATGGGGTCCTTGACGATCGAGTGCCCTACCTTACCGTCCTGGTAATAATGCATGTCTGAGCCACAGATACCGCCATAGGCCAGACCCAGGCGGACCTCATCACTTGCCAGGCTTCGCTCTTCCTTTTCGTCAATGCGTAGGTCCTTGGGACCGTGAATCACGTAAGATTTCATGCTTCCACCATCTGGATACGAGATGTCAATGATCGTTGAATGACAAACGGCCTCAGCCTGCCATGTAGCCACCATCGACCGGAATAATTGCGCCATTGACGTAGGAGGCGTTTTCCGAGGCCAGGAAAAAGATGACGGATGCCACTTCTTCCGGCTCTGCCCACCGCTGCATGGGGATACGTGCCGAAATTGTCTCGAAGCGTGCGCTATCCGCACGTGCTGCCTCGGTCATTTTGGTCTTGACCCAGCCAGGGGCCACTGCATTGGTGCGCACGCCCTTGTCAGCCCAGGCAACCGCCATCGACCGGGTAAGGGAGACGATCGCTCCCTTGCTTGCGCTGTAGCCAGGTGACTTGGGCGAACCGAAGTAGCTCCACATCGAGGCGATATTGATGATGGCGCCACCCGTTTCACTTAGCTTTCCGATTAATTGCGTGGACAGGTCGAACACGGCAGTGCAATTGATCGTCATGGACATTTCGAACCCTGCAAGCTCCCACTCTTGCTCCTGCAGGTTGACGCCAGCACAGTTCACCAGTACATCGAGCCGATCGATCTGCGCAACGATAGCCTCCCTGGCTGTCGGATCAGTCAAGTCCGCTTGAATAAACAGGTCAGGCTCCACCTCACAGCGATAGCGGTCGGCAACGACTATCCGATAGCCCTCTTCCCTGAATTTCTGAGCGGTCTGACACCCGATGCCAGAAGCCCCGCCTGTGATCAGTACTGTTTTATCACTCACAACTCCCAACCCCCTTCCAAGTCTCAAGCCACTTTCACGCAGGTCAGTTTGTCGGCATCGTGAAGTGATTGGTCTCTTCACGGATACCGCCCGGCCAGCGCTGTGTGATGGTCTTCATACGGGTATAGAACCGCACGCCATCGGGGCCATGCATGTGGAGCGGGCCGAATAGCGAGCGCTTCCAGCCACCGAAGCTGTGGAATGCCATGGGAACAGGGATCGGCACATTGACGCCTACCATACCCACCTGAATCTGTTCGCAGAACTGGCGAGCAGCATCGCCATCACGAGTAAAGATCGCCGTACCATTGCCATATTCGTGCTCGTTGATCATCGTAACGGCCTCGTCGAAGCTTGCCGCGCGCGCAATACAGAGCACAGGCCCGAAAATTTCCTCTCTTTGAATACGCATTCCAGGCGTGACACGATCAAATAATGAACCGCCGATGAAATAACCGTTGGCAGCTCCTTGAATCGGCGTTTGTCGACCGTCTATGACCAGCTCGGCTCCTTCTTTCTGACCGATGCGAATGTAATCCTTGACTTTCTCCAAGTGCTCACGGGTGATGAGAGGCCCCATGTCGTTGTCGGACCCTTCGACTAGCCCCGGACCAATACTGAGCTGATTGAGCTGGACCACGACTTTTTCGCGTAACCGTTCAGCCGTTTCTTCACCCACAGGCACCGCAACCGAGATCGCCATGCAGCGCTCACCCGCGGAGCCGTATGCGGCCCCCATCAAGGCATCCACCGCCTTGTCGAGATCAGCATCAGGCATTATCACCATGTGATTCTTGGCGCCCCCCAGTGCCTGCACACGCTTACCGTGTGCAGAAGCAGTGGCATAGATATATTCGGCGATAGGCGTCGAGCCGACGAAACTGACAGCCTGGACGCGCTCATCCGTGAGCAATATATCGACGGCCTCCTTATCGCCGTTGACGACATTGAAGACGCCGTCCGGCAAGCCGGCTTCCTTGAGTAGCTCGGCCAGGCGCATCGGCGTTGAGGGGTCTTTTTCCGAGGGCTTCATGACGAAGGTATTGCCACAGGCCAATGCTATGGGGAACATCCACATGGGCACCATGGCAGGAAAATTGAACGGTGATATCCCAGCGCACACGCCCAGCGGCTGCATCATGGTGAAGCTATCCACGCCCGTCCCCACGTTAGTGGAGTGCTCACCCTTCTGCAGATGGGGTATGCCACAGGCAAATTCCACCACTTCTAGCCCACGAATTACTTCCCCCTTTGCATCGGAAAACACTTTTCCATGTTCACTGGCGATCAGCTGCGCCAGTTCATCAGTGTGTTCTTCGACCAAGGCCTTGAACTTGAATAGAATACGCGCCCGCTTGAGCGGAGTAATTTTGGACCAACCCGAAAAAGCCTGCTCGGCGACCAAAACGGCATCGCGTGTCTCTTCGGCAGAGGAGAGCATCACTTGTGCGGTTTGCTCGCCCGTGGCTGGGTCATGGACAGGCGCTGAGCGCGTACTCGTGCTGTCTACATTTTGTCCATTGACGTAGTTTCCCAGAGTCCGCATGACTTATCTTCTCTCCTCAACGTGTGTTGCGTTGTCGCGCTGACGTAGTGAATGCCACTCGTGAATGAGTTCCGAGTAGTTGCTCGCGACATGGCTTATGAGCTCGTCATCATTTAGCTGCCCCGCCAACCATTCCCGGCAGGGCTGGGCGAACAAAGTGCGCCCGACCGTAAAGCCCTTGCAGTGACGGTGCTTCGCGGCAAGGCCAAAGCTCTCCTTCAACTGGCCCATTGGCGCATCCAAGCCCAGCAGAACGACGCCACAACATTGGGGGTCTTGCTCGTCGATGATCTCACCGACGGATTTCCACCCCCTTTCAGACATGGAAGGCAGCTTCCACCAATCGGGTCGTATGCCGAGCTCATAGAGACGACTAAGGCTGCGTGGCAGCGTTGAATCGTCGATAGGGCTATCCGACGGTGGAATAACCTCGAGCAAGAGCTGCAAGCCGCTTAGACGGGCCGCTTCATACAAGCGATGGACACGCGCTTCCTGCTCGAGCCGCAGCTCGACCGGATCATCCGGGTGATAGAAGAAGAGGCACTTGATAATGTGTTCGGAAGGCCAATGTCGAAACCGGCTGCCGAGATCCTCGCCATGCTGGAATCGCAGGGGCCGGGAACTCGGCAACTCTACCGGGCGAGCGATCCACCAACCGCGCCCGGTCGCCTCGTTCAAGGCATCCTGACCCAGGACGTCGTCCAACAAGATTGCAGGCGTCGCAAGGCCTGCCTGGCGCGCGCCCTGCTCAGCCGCTTTCACCAGCAGGCGCTTCATGTCAGGCAAGCGGCCCACATCGGCATCGACAGCCATCGCCATGTCCGTCAATTGGCGTCGATGGTCGAAGGCCAACCCGCATACTTCGGACCAATTCTTGGGGATGCGAGTGGTGACTCGATGAAGATGATTAAGCCGCTCGTCCTTGTCCGGACGCGCGACCTTCTCGCGGCGAGCCAGGTAATCCATGAGTTCTTCTTCGGTCGGCATCGCCGGGGCACAGCCGTGACGTGAGACCACGAGCGCGCCACACGCGTTGGCATAGGCAGCGCTGGTTTTCCAACTTTCGCCCCGCAGCCACCCACGTAGCAAGCCACTCATGAAGGCATCGCCCGCCCCGAGCACGTTGAGCACCTCGACCTGGACACCCTTGACCAGCACCCCCTCTTCGATTCGGTCGGGAATGGCGCCTTCGAAGACGACGCAGCCTAGGGGGCCGAGCTTGCATACCAGTGTCGCATCGCTCACATCACGAACGGCACGCAGGGAGGCCAATGTATCGGTGCTTCCCCCGGCGATGTGGAATTCTTCTTCGGTCCCGACAATCAGATCGAAATGCGATAACCAGCCTTGTAGATCCTCGGTGACCCGGGCATCTGAGACGTAGCGTGTTTCGCCATCGCCGGGGTCGGTAAGCCCCCAAAGCACGGGACGGTAATCAATGTCCAGTACGCGCTTGGTGCCGTGGCGTGCGGCGGCGTCCAAAGCCTTCTTGCAGGCCCGGCTCGTCACGTCAGTCGAAAGGTGCGTACCGGTGATGGCGAGGGCTTGTGCCGAGCCAATGTAATCGGTATCGATTAATTCCGCGTCAATTGCCATGTCGGCGCAGTCGCGGCGATAGAAAAGCAGTGGGAAGGTTTCGCGATCCTTGAGCGCCAACAGAGCCAACCCGGTATGGCGATGCGGGTCAGTCTGCAGGGGTGTCGTATCGACGCCTGCACGCTGCAACTCCTTACGCACGAAATTACCCAACTGCTCGTTGCCCACGCGGGAAAGCATGGCGGACTTCAAGCCAAGCCGGGCCGACCCGAACGCCACGTTGCCGGAGCTGCCACCAAGGTACTTGGCAAAACTAGTCACGTCCTCCAGAGGGCTACCGAGCTGTTCCGAGTAAAGATCAACGGCGACACGCCCCAGGCAGATCAAATCCAACGGATATTTCCGATTAGGGTCATGCATGGTCAAGATGCTCTCCTTTATCTAGGGGAGCGACTTCACAAGCCCCTAGCGACACAAGGTATATCTGGAATATTCGTTCCATTTGATACCTCAGTCAAACCAAATGTTCCTATACTTTGGGATAATGGAATTAAAATTCCATTAATGCTAGCGTGTACTCATAATCTAAGGTCCCTTTGTTTTCGATGACTCAGCCCTCGCCTCAGAACTTCGACGAGCTCAAGAAGCGCGTCACAGCCCGATATGGATCACTGAGCCCCAGGCTCCAGCAAGCGGCGCGTTATCTGCTCGATCATCCTAGAGATGTCGCATTTTCCACAGTGGCCAAAATCGCAGAGACCGCGGGCGTCACTCCATCGACCTTGATTCGTTTCGCCAATACCTTCGACTTGTCCGGCTTTTCGGAGATGCAAGGACTTTTCAGGGCCAGGCTCGTTGATGAACTCCCCAACTATACGGAGCGCATCCGCGCGGTACGTAGCGCCACCGGCGAGACGCCTGACAGCACGCAGCTTCTCTGGGAATTCGCTGACGCCAATCGCCTGGCCTTGGAGCAACTTCCCGGGCGTATCGACCCGGACGGCCTGGAACAGGCGCTGGATATCTTCGAGGCAGCACGCGCCATACATGTCATGGGTGCACGTCGAAGCTTCGTGGTGGCCAGCTACATGACCTATGCACTTCACCACATCGACAAGCGCGCTTTCCTGGTCAATGGTCTTGGCGGAATGTATGGAGAACAGGTCAGGTCAATTGGCGATCACGATGCGCTGATGGTGATCAGTTTCAGTCCCTATGCCGAAGAGACCCGGCAACTGGCGGCCACGGCCTGTGAACGCCGTATCCCTCTAGTCGTGATCACTGATTCGAATGTGAGCCCGCTCGCCCAGTTAGCGGACGTTTGCTTCGTGGTACAGGAGGCCGAAGTGAAAAGCTTTCGCGGATTAACGGCGTCGCTATGCCTCGCCCAAAGCCTGGCGATCTCCCTGGGGGTCCGGCACGAACTTGGCTCCACGCCACCCGTTGGCCGCTAACTCGCGGAATCAGCCTGCCGTAACCGCTTTCTGGAGTGTTGTATGACTCGCCTTCCCTGCCTACTTTTCGATTCCGACGGTACCTTGGTCGACAGTGAGATACTTCTCGCTGATGTCCTCGGCGAGATATTGCCCCAGTTCGACCTGCCCTTTACCGCAACGCAGTATCTTGAGGAATTCCGTGGCGTACGTTTTCTCACGATTATCGAGACCTTGGCCAAGCGCCATGACGTACCCCTGGGCGATCGGTATACAGCCTTGGAAGCCAACATGCGGGAACTTATGGAGCAACGCATGCGCGCCGAACTCCTCCCCATCGAAGGTATGCGAGAAGCACTCCTGGCACTGCCTGATCATCTTAAGGCCGTCGTCTCCAACGGCCCCGAGAAGAAAATTCGTTGCGCCATGGAGAGTAGTGGCCTCGCCCCTTTTTTTGAAGATCGCCTGTTCAGCGCTTACACACTGGGTGTTTGGAAACCCGACCCCTCACTTTATAGGCAAGCCGGCGAGATGATGGGGTTCACACCCAACAAGTGCGTAGTCATCGATGATGCTGTGGTGGGTGTCATTGCAGGTCTCGAGGCAGGCATGCATGTAATACATTTCAATCGCTTCCCCGATGAGGAGACGACCCCTGACGGGGCAATAGCTATACACCACCCTAGAGAGCTACCTGCCGTTATAGCTCGGCTATTAGAAAAGATATAACTACCAGATCGTTCCAACAATATGGTTACGTATTATGCGACCTCCACGTCGAACTTTTTCCAGCGGAAGACAACCGGGGCCGCGTTCATTTCACCGATGCCCTTCAGGATGCGCGCCTTGAGCTCGGCAATCGAGGCGACGCGGATATGGCGAAGGAAGGTCCGGGCCATTTTTGAAAAAGCACATTCGATCAGGTTGAGCCAGGAACCATGCGTGGGCGTGTGAACGTACTCAAACCGGCCCGGCCGCGTGGCCAAATAGGCCATCGTCTCCTTCGAGATGTGCGACGAATGATTATCCAGGACGACACGGATGATGGCCTCCGGCGGGTAGTAGGCGTCGATCGACCGGAGCAGCGCAATGAATTCGCGGCTACGGTGCCGGTCTTCAACCTGGGCAAACACATGGCCGGTATGCAAGTCGATGCCGGCCAGAATCGAGACAGTGCCATGACGGACGTACTCGTAATCCCGGCTCACCGTCGGCGCCTTGCCCGGAACCGGCGGCAAGTCGGGAGCCGTCAAGCCAATCGCTTGAACTCCCGGCTTCTCATCGACGCTGACCGTGTACATCGGCGTCGGCCGGCCCTCATGAACGGCGCCTTCGGTGTAAAGAGCAACGTCCCGATAGACCATCAGTACCTCATGCATCTTGCGGTCGAAGTCGGGATCGCGCCTCTCCAGGTAATAGGTGATCTTGTGGGGTTTGAGCTGATTCTCGTCGAGAATTCGCCAGACCGTACTCTTGCCGGCCCCGGCAAGACGCGCAAATCCCGACCGCTCCGCTTGTTCGGACACATAGCGCGCCAATGCCGAGATGCTCCACAACTCAGCCGCCAGCCCAAGCTCCTTCGGTTTGGTACAGGCGATGCTGATCACCCACGCTTTGGCCTCGTCGCTGATCTCAGGCGCGTGAGGCCGATGGTAGGCATCCTTCAGCCCCGCCTGAACGCCGGCCGCCAGCGCCTTGTCGACACATTTGTAAATCATCGGTCGGCTTACGCCCAATTGCCGATGAATCTCGCTGATCGACAGCCCTTGCGCGTACTTGAGCAGCACCTTGGCGCGTTCCACTTCGCGCACCGGTGCCGTACGCGAGGCCGCCAAACCGGACAACTTGGCCTTTTGCTCGTCGGACAGCGCCAGTACCGCTCGACCACTTTTCCGTCCCATGATCATCTCCAGTCTGAATAGTATGGCGAGCATGGCGGCTCACGACGCATTTGTAAATATATTAATGGAACGATCTACTACTTAGGTTGCGCCGAGCAACACTCGCGGGCCTCACCACCGGCGCCGCGACGACGGTGATTGTCTGTTTCCCGTTCGTGTTCACCCAATGGCTGAACGTGCTGTCCTACTTCATCATGCTGATCGCCCCGGTAGGTGCGGTCATCGCTGCGGAGCACTTTTTACTCCCGCGGCTGGGCATCCACCCCTTCTGGCGTGAGCAGCAAGGACGCGACACCAACCTGCCCGCCTTCGCCGCGTGGGGACTCGGTATCGTAGTGGGGATCGTGCTGCTGATGCTCGAGGCAATACATCTGTTCGCCCTGTTCATCTCCGTGTGGCTGGTCGGCTTCCTCAGCTATCCGCTGCTGTGCCGCCTTGCCGGTGCAGCCCGGGGCAACGACGCCAGCGATCCCTATGAAGCCGCCTACGGCCCGGTACTCGAACGCAGCCCCACGGAAACGCCTCCCGCCGGCTACCAGCCAGTCAATCGTCGCAGCCCCTGGTACGCCATCGCCGTGGCCTGCCTTGACACGTTCCAGAGCCTGATCGTCCTGCCCACACTGCTCTACTTCATCGCAGCCACCGCCTGGATGAAGGGCCGCCGCAGGCCGCGGCCCCGGGACGACGAGCGCCCCGTCTCCCTGGCCAGCGATGTCGACTGAGTCCGTGACGCCGCCCGCCGATGTGGACAAGAGCCGCCCACTGCCCGCCGTTTGCCGGGACACACCACGTAGCGTCGTCCCAGGAAGTGCTGCACAAATAGGTGAGCGGGAGGAAGCGCAAGGCGCCCGGAGCGCAGGAACCGCAGCATATGGGTTATATGTGAGGACTGATCGGGCTGGCGCACCAGCACCGCGCAACGCAGCGATTCGTCGGGGACGCCTAGTTCGCGCAGGCATTTGTGCAGTATTTCCTAGCGGCAGAAGCTCATGCCGCGCATGCCAAGATGGAAGTGATTGGCATGCGCGGCGTTGTACTCGGGGCCGAGCACCGTGCCGAACAGCCCGCAGGCGCCGGATTGCGCCTCGCGCAGGAACTCGCCGGCGGCATCGTCGCCGCCCCAGTCGTCGAGCACGCTGATGCGCCGCCCGTCGGTCAGCCGGAAGGCGGCGACGTCCAGCGCCTCAGCCGTGGCATGCTCGCTGCGCGGGGCGTTCTTGCGATTATAGATGTTGCGACAGGCGAAGCTGCCGTAATGCTGCACGGCGACGACACGCGCGCCTAAATGCGCCTCGGCGGCGGGCTGCAGACGATAGCGCTCGAACAGCACCCAGGCCACCGCCAGCGGACAACTGGCCACGAAGCTGGCATTGAAACCGACCTCGCCGCCGCGCACGCGCACCACGTTATCCAGCGGGCAACCGGCGACCGGGGTGTAGTCGGCCAGCGGCGCGTAGTTCAGGGTGCCTGGCGGCGCCGACGCGAGCACCGCCCGGCAGGCCTCGCGATCGCCCTTCAGGCGATCGAGCTTCCACTGGGTCACCGGGGTCAGCGGATCGCTGACGGTGAGCGGCGCGAAGGGGTTCCATTCGCGGGGGATCGTCCAGACGCCCTTGTCGAAGGCGACGCCCACGGCGATCAGCAACAGTAGGAAGGCGGTGCTCCAGAAGCCCTTCATCGACGCATCCTTGTCGGCTTGTCGTTGATCAGACTACCGACTCACCAGGTTCGACCCAAGCCGCGATAGTGGCCATCCAGCGGGTCATTAGCCGCTTATCAGTTAGCCGTAATGACCTTATCCGTCGCGGGGCGTAGAATTTTCGGCTCACCTTTGCCCGGAAAGCTCATGCCCAGCGACGCCCCGCCCCCCTTCGAACCCGCCCCATAATAGCTAGCCGCGAACCACCCAGCCCGACGCCGACTCGACCCTCGAAACCAGCGGCAAGGTCTATCGCCAGTCCGGTTTCCTGGCCTTTCTGCTGTCGCGCCTGGCCGCGGTGTTCGCCATGCAGATCCAGGCGGTGGTGGTCGCCTGGCAGGTCTACGACATCACTCGCGATCCGCTCTCGCTGGCCTACGTCGGCCTCGCCCAGTTCCTGCCGATGGTCGTGCTGTTGCTGCCCGCCGGAGACCTGGTCGATCGCTTCGAGCGCAAGCGCATCCTGCAGGCTAGTTGGGCGTTGCAGGCGGTGTGCAGCGGCCTGCTGCTATGGCTCTCCTATACCTCGTCGCGCGACGTGAGCGGGTACTACGCCGTACTGGCGCTGTTCGGCTGTGCCCGCGCCTTCACCGCCGGCATCGGTTATATCCGCGCCAAGCCGATCATCCTCGGCGTGATCTCGCTCGATCTGTTCGCGGTGCTGCTGGGCGGGGTGATCGCCCTGCTGCCGATCTATGCCCAGGAGATCCTGCACGTCGGGCCGCAGGGCCTGGGCGCTTTGCGCAGCGCGATCGCCGTGGGCGCGCTGCTGATGGGCGTGTATCTCGGCGTGCGTGCGATCCGCCGGCATGTCGGCTGGGTGATGTTCGCCGCCGTGGCGGTATTCGGTGCGGCCAACCTGGTGTTCGCGCTGTCCGAGACGCTCTGGCTGTCGATGACGGCGCTGGTGATCGCCGGCGCCGCCGACATGATCAGCGTCAACATCCGCCTGACCTTGCTGCAACTGGCCACGCCGGACGACATGCGCGGCCGGGTCAACGCCGTCAACATGCTGTTCATCGGCTCCTCCAACGAGCTCGGCGAGTTCCGAGCCGGTACCAGCGCGGCGTGGTTCGGCGTGGTGCCCGCGGCGGTCATCGGCGGCGTCGGCACCCTCGCCGTGGTCGGGCTGTGGCTGTGGGGCTTCGCGCCGCTGCGCCGGGTCGATCGTTTCGAGGAGGTCGCTCCCGACAACGCCAGACGTTAATCGAGCAGGCTCACCACCAGCGCCGCCAGCCCGACCGTCAGCGCGACGAGCACGGCGACGCTCACCAACCCGTCGAGCAGTCGGTCGATGTCCAGGGGTCGGCCGGTGGCCCGGGCCTTGCGGGGCTTGCGGGGCATCGCACCACGCCGGGGTGGCGGTTTCAGCGTGCGGGTCATGGCAGGACTCCGTGACTGACCGTCCGTGACTGACCGTCCGTGACTGACCGTCCGTGACGAACATGTGCCCTCAACATAAGCGCCGCCGGCGTTTTTCACCAGCCCTTCGGGGTTACTGCCACAGTACACGTCTTGCGCCGCATTTCGATGACGCCCAGGGAATTCCCACAGGCACCGACCACCCGCACCGGGCGATCTTCCGGGACGGAGTCTTCAAGGCTGGTAGAAAGCAGCGGGAGTCTGGCTACGGGGCGATCCTTGCCGATGTCGCCTACAGGAATAGCCGCGAACGGGTGAGTCACAGCCATCTTGCCATCTCAGAAAGCGGTCTTCACACAGCTTCCGTGGGGCGCCTTTTCGCAACACCGGTCAGGCGCCTGCACGCATTCAGCCCTCGTCGGACTCGTGCATTTTCTTCTGCAGGTAATTCTCGAGGCCCACCTTGTCGATCAGGCCGAGCTCGGTCTCGATGATGTCGATGTGCTCTTCCTCGTCGTCGAGCACCTTGCGGAACAGGTCGCGGCTGACGTAATCCCGCACCTGCTCGCAGTAGGCGATCGCCTCGATCAGGTCGTTGCGCCCCTCGTGCTCGATGGCCAGGTCGCTTTCGAGCATTTCGCGGGTGTTCTCGCCGATGCGCAGCTTGC
This sequence comes from Halomonas sp. IOP_31, assembly GCF_021151495.1. Classification (NCBI taxonomy): domain Bacteria; kingdom Pseudomonadati; phylum Pseudomonadota; class Gammaproteobacteria; order Oceanospirillales; family Halomonadaceae; genus Halomonas; species Halomonas sp. IOP_31. Next base: position 16,515 of record NZ_JAIRBP010000010.1, read on the forward strand.
CCAGGTCCTGCAGGTTGGGCAGCCCCTCGAGAAACAGGATGCGCTCGATATAGGCGTCGGCGTGGCGCATCTCCTCGATCGATTCGTCATACTCCCACTTCGCCAGGCCGAGCAGTCCCCAGTCCTTGTACATCTTGGCGTGCAGGAAGTATTGATTGATCGCCACCAGCTCGTTGCCCAGTGCCTTGTTGAGGTGTTCGATGACCTTGGTGTCGCCTTGCATGGGAATCTCCTCGCTGCGTTGTTCTATCAATCCAGTCTTCAAACGCCGGGCGCGTGGCTGCGCGCCGGCATCGCCGCTGCGGGAAAGTATCGTTCATGTCGGCCAAAAAGTCGAATCATGCCAACAAGTTACGCTGAAGGCTTCGCAAATGAAAAGGGCTGGCGAATCATAACGAGGGCCGCTGCGATCCGCACTCAGCCCGCCCTTTCAGACAGCGTAGGCGAGATCGGCGAGTTGGTGCGCCGCGGGCGGTTGCGCGAAGGCGCCCCGCTCCATGACACACTGCTCCATGACACACTGCTCCATGGCCTCGCGGGCGATCGCCTTGCCCATGCAGGCACACTTGCCGCACTGGGTCGCGCAGCCGGTCTGCTCGCGCACGTCACGCCAACTCCGCGCCCCTTGCGCCACCGCCTGGCGGATGGCCTTGTCGGAAACGCCCTTGCAAAGACATACGTACATAAACACCTCGCTTGGCATCGCGAGATTAAATGTAAATGATTCGCATGCTGAACCGCAACCCTGATCGCGAAAAACTATCGACCCCATTGACCATGACGACCGCAACGAAACGTCAACAGCTCCTAGCGCCGCGACCAGCGTTGCTGGTTCCTGCGCGCGCGCTGAACGTAGGGCGACAGGCGGATCAGGTTGAATGCCACGCGGTTGACCAGCGCGCCCGGGAAGCGCATCGGCCGCATGACATCCAGAAACAGCACCACCCTGACGCCATCGGTGTCGTTCCATACCTCGTGCTCGTAGGTATCGTCGAACAGCAGGCTGCCGCCCTCCTGCCAGTAGCCGATGTCATCGCCGACACGGATGCGGCAACGCTCGCGCGGCTCCGGCACCTGCAGCCCCAGGTGATAGCGCATCACGCCCTTGTAGGGGCCGCGATGCGGCGGGATGTGCTTGCCAGGCGCGAGTATCGAGAAGAACGCCGTCGTCATCCCCGGCACGCTTTCGATCAAACGGGTCGTTTCGGGACAGCGCGCGCAGTTGTCATCCATGCGATAGCCGTAGCCGTAGAAGAAGAAGGTCTTCCAGCGATCGTCCTGGCTGATGCGTGCCTGGTCCTGGGAGATGTCCTGGAAATTGGGCAGGGCATCACGCTCGCGCAGGATGTCGTCGAGTTCCGTGCGAATGGTTTGCCAATCGGCTTCCAGCGGCCGGACCCAGGCAAACTCGGCAGGGTCGAAGAAGGTCGGATCGCCGACCCGCGAATGGCGGGCGATGAAGCGATCAACCGAGGTCAGCAGCCGGCGCCCGGTCCTGATGTACCAGGACTTCCTGCGCTTGCCGGGAGGTCTTGTGGCAGTCGGTGGGGGTGAGGACTCATTCATGATGTTCGTCTTCCTCGTGATATCAGCGCAGCACACGCTCACGCAGCAGCCGCCACAGCAGCGGCCAACCGAACAGCAACGGATGGCGGCGCAAACGCTCGCTGACGGGAATTCGCCGGCCACTGTGGCGCTCCAGCTTCCAGACCACGTAATCGACGCCGTTTTCGAAGGTCAGCACCGCCTTCATCAGTCGGGCGATATGCAGGACACGTCCCTGCCGGCGCCGCCAGCGCCAGGCGCGACGCCCCCGGCGGCGCTGGGCCGCGTCCTGGGCATTGCGATAGTACTCATCGCGACAGTACTCATTGCGACAGTACTCATCGCGACAGTACTCATCGTCAGTCGCCGACAATCCAGGCAGCGCCTCGGTCGCCGCCGCCAGCCGCCGCCGGTACTCCGCCTCCTGCCCGGCCAGCAGCGAAGCCGGGCGCGATGCGCCTTCGGGACGCAGTTCGACACCGTAACTTAGGGCCAGGGCCTGCTGCCACCCCTCGGCGGCCTCAAAGGTATCCGGCAGACAGGGCAGCGCGGCACGCCACAGCGCGAGCACCGCCCCGGCCAAAGTGTCGTTCACCCACATGCGGATCGCTTCATCGCGGCAATAGGCCAGGCGACAGGGCTGGGCGAAGCGCCCCCATAGATAGGTCTCGAACCAGCGGGTCGTGCCCTGTACGAAATCGTCGAGGGTGATGACCGCACACTTGGCGCGCAGGCGCCGCCCCTGGGCATCCTGTGTCTCGAGATAGAACACGTTGGGTGGCAGCCAAGCGTTGACCAGCCGCAGCAGACGGCGATCGTAGACGGCGGCGTAGCGGTCGACCAGCGCATAGAGATCGACCACGCCATCACCCGGGTCGTGGCTGCGCAGGCAGGAGCCGTAGAAGAGCACCGCGCAGGTAGCCTGGCCGAAACGCTCCTGCACGCGGGCCACGAGCGGTGCCACCCCCTCGGGCAGCGGACGCGCGGCCTGTTCGGCAACCTGAGCGACCAGCGCGGCAGGCGGGGAAGAATGGAAGGTACGCATGGGCGCCTCAGGGGTAGACGAGAAAGTCATGGAAAGATGCGCTGGTCACGGGAAGACGAGAAAATCGATCGCCGGCGTTGCCGACAGCTCGATGGCCTCGCCGGGTTCGGCGCAGAAGCGTTCACCGTCGAGAATGCCGCCTGCATCGAGTTCCAGGCGCAGCGACGTCAGGTTGCGGCTGACATAGCCCTCCCCGTCGCGTACGGCCTGGCGGCCGCGCCCGCGCAGAATGGCCGGCAGGCGCCGCCACAGGGCACGTGGCGGGTAGCGCACCGCGGTGAAATGCAGCGGCGCGGCCTGCTCTCCCCAGAACGGTCGCGAGCCCAGCAGCAGCCGCTCGAGGGTCGATACCAGCACCAGCAGGTAACGGCCTTCCAGCACCTCGTCGCGATCCAGCACCAGCCGGCACGGCGCAGCAGGCAGCAGCGGATGGGGCCGGCCGCGCAGCATCGACACCGTCACCCGCAGGAAGGCCAGGCGTGGCCCCCAGGCGCCCGCCACCGGACCGCAACGTACCCGCTCATTGAAATAGTCGACACCGGTCTGGATCGCGCCGCTGCCGAAAAACAGGCCATACTGAGCCGCCGCCGGGCGTCCCAGTGTCAGGCGCACGAGAGGACGGGAGCAGGAGCGTGGCCCCGGGCCGCGGCCCTCGAGCCAAGCCGCCAGCCTGGCCAGCGCGACAGGCGGTTGGCAGCGCGTGCCGAGATCGGCCGCGCTCATGTTGGTCGTGCCGCCGGCGATCACCAGCAGCTTCGGCAACGCCTCGGCCGGCAGCGCCAGGTCGCGCAGCAGGCCGGTCAGGGCCGCCTGCAGCGTACCGTCACCCCCCGCGATCGCGATCAGCTCGACACCTTCGGCATGCAATGCACGCAGCGTCTCGACGATCGCTTCGGGCGTCGTGGCCTCGCGGTAGACGAATAGCGCTGCCTGCTGCTCGGCAGTGCGGCGAATCGCCGCCAGATGGCGGCGGTTGTGCCCGCTGTGCGGATTGCACAGTACGCCAATGCGGCGCGGGACATCAGCGGAATGAAGCACCGGCGAGGCCCTACCTGCCCGAACGGATGGCGGGGTCGGGGAAGGTGAACCAGCGCACCATCAGCGGATGGCGTCCGGCTCGCGGGTCGTCGCTGTGCAGCCAGGCCCGGGGCGGCTCGCCGCGGACGCGTGCCAGCAGTCCTTGCCCGAGGCGGACCGCCAGGACCAGCGTCGAGAGCAGCGTCCAGAGCGTGACCAGGACCAGGCCGACATGCGGCGAGCCCGCCCCCCAGGCCAGCGTCAGCAGGATCAGATTGGGGTTGCGGCGCGCGGTGACCAGGCGGTTGACCGAGTCGAAGGGGCGCCAGGTGAACATCGAGAATGGCGCCGCGAACTTAAATGCGCCCTCGCACAGACGTCCGCCGATGTAGCCGATCACGATCAACCACAACAGCCCCGTCACATCCGCTGTGACGCCCAGGCCAGCTCCCCAGGCGATGTACCACAACGGCGGGTGGATCAGGTCCAGGGCATGATCGAAGATGTTGCCGAAGCGGCTCGACGTCAGCGTCACGCGGGCCAGTTTGCCATCCACCGTGTCGAGGAAGGTCATGATCCAGCCCGCGAGCAGGCCGGCGCCGAATTCGCCGTACCCGAACAGCACCCCGGCCACGATCGCCAGCACATAGCTCAGCGACGTCACGTGATTGGGGCGCAGCCCCCAGCGCACGCACAGCCGGGTAACGGCGCGTGCCGGCAGCGGCCAGGCCCATTTGGTGACGAGATCGGTCACGCCCTTGTAGGCGGCACTGAACAGGGCATTTTCGAGACGTCTGCGCGCCGGCGCCGACACCCGGGCCACCCAGGGCGTATCGAACTTGCGCAGTTTCGACTGATGCGCGCCACTGGCGACGGTGGCCGGTGTCATGCGCTGCAGGGAGGACAGCGGTGCATTGGCCAGGGATGGGCGCGCATCCCTCGGCCACTGGTCGGCGCGCGCGCGTACGGCGACCACGCTGTCATCGCCGGGATCGGTGAGCGCGAGCTGCCCGGCTTCGCTATCCAGCAGACCGTTCAGCACGCGCTGATCGTAAACATAATCGGCACGCAGGACGAGGATCTCGGTGCCGGGCTGAGCGGTGCCAGGCCGGGAGGCTGGGGTGTCATCCGCGAGGACCACGTCGGGCAGGGGTGCCAGCGATTTCACCAGCCGTTGACGAGGCGTCAGGCCCCATAGCCGGACAGGCGAATCCTCTTCGAAATACACGCTTATTGTCATCATGCCACCGATGATCCTTTTCTGATCAAAATCCTGAGATTATATTATGCAGATGATGACAACGGCACCCCCGACTTTTGCTGAGCAAGATGCGTCGCTGTGTCTGGCGCATCTCTCCGATCCCCATCTGACCTCTTTCGACGTGCCGCCGTGGAAAGAGTTGTTCAATAAGCGTGCCTTCGGCTACTGGGCCTGGCGGCGCAAGCGCCAGCATGTGCATCGGGCGGAGGTGCTGACAGCGCTTCTCGCCGACCTGCGCGGTGCGGCGCCCGACCACATTGCCGTGACCGGCGACCTGACGCATCTGGGCACGCCCGCCGAATGCCGCCAGGCGTTGACATGGCTGCATGCGCTGGGCGCGCCGCATGACGTCTCCGTCGTGCCCGGCAATCACGACGCCTATGCGCCGGCGCCGTGGGCCGATACTGTCGGACTGTGGCGCGACTATATGCAAGACGACTATATGCAAGACGAATTGCATGCCGAGATGCGCAACGCAACAGCGATGAGTGACACGGCGCATGTGTCGCGCTTTCCCTTCGTTCGCCATCGTGGTCCGGTCGCGTTGATCGGCGTCTCTACGGCGCTGCCCACGCCCTGGCCCTTGGCTACCGGCGCGCTCGGTGCCGAACAGCTCGTGCGTCTGGAGCACTGTCTGCGCCGGGCGGGGCGCGCGGGGCGCTTTCGTATCCTGCTGATTCATCACCCGTTGCAGCGCAACGCCGTGAACTGGCGCAAGCGCCTCACCGATGCACCGGCGCTGCGTCGCGTACTGGCACGTGCCGGCGTCGAGCTGGTCCTGCATGGTCACGCCCATTGCCGCATGGATGCCTGCGTGCCCACGCCGCACGGGCAGGCAGCGGTGTTCGGCGCCCCCTCGGCCTCGCTTGTGCCGGACGCCGACGCGACGACGGCTGCCGGCTACACGCTGTTTCACATCACGCGCCAGGCGGATCACTGGGCCCTGACGGCCACACGCCACTGCCTGAGTGAAGCCGGGGAGCCTACCCGCATCGAGCAGCGGCGTTGCGTACAGCCGTTCGCTGTGCTGGAAAATGCAGACTGCTGACAATCCCTTACCGACCCTTAAGCCTTTGCTCAGGCCAAGGTGATACATTCAAGCGTGAATGGCTGGGGCTGAGTTGTTAAAGTCGAGCGCCTTGATGGTCGAGCGCCTTGATGAAAGAGTAGTGATAAGAGTAGCGAAAGAAGGGTAATGCTCGGCTCCGGGGCTGCAGAGCCTGCACCCCGCCCTCCTGGCCTTCATGTACAGTACTTCACAGACGAGATATCGACCCACCATGCAACAATCGACTCCTTCGCGGCCACTCCGGGCCATCCTTCTCAGCGCCGGCCAGGGCAAGCGTCTATTGCCTTATACCGAACGTCACCCCAAGTGTCTCATTCGCTTTGGCGACAAGACCGTCATCGAGCATCAGATCGATCATCTGCTCGCCGCCGGTTTCGAGCGGATCACCGTCGTGCTCGGCTATGGCATCGATCAAGTGACGCAATGCCTGCGTGATCGCTATGCACCCGAGCTGATCGATATCGTCTTCAACCCCTTCTATGAGGTCGCCGACAACCTGGCTAGCTGCTGGATGGCGCGCGAGGCGATGCGGGAAGACTTCCTGCTGCTCAACGGCGATACCCTGTTCGAGCTGCCGGTGCTGGAACGCTTGCTGGAGGCGCCGCAGCATCCGGTCACCCTGGCCATCGACCGCAAGGCGCGCTATGACGCCGACGACATGAAGGTCAGCCTGCATGGTGATCGCCTGGCGCGGGTCGGCAAGACGCTCGATCCGGACACGGTGAACGGCGAGTCGATCGGCATGATGACCTTCCGCGGCACTGGCGCGGCGCTGTTCCGCGACACGCTGGAACGCATCATGCGCGACCCCGCGGCGCTCAAGCGCTGGTATCTGAGCGTGATCGACGAACTCGCGGCAGGCGGCGACATCTTCGCCCAGCCCATCGAGGGGCTGCGCTGGGCGGAGCTCGACTTTCCCAGGGATCTCGAGCAGGCGCGCCACCTGGTGACCCGCTGGCAGGCCCGTGACGCGGCGGCGACAGCCGCGCGCGGCTGAGCGCCTCTTCTCCTTTCCTTCTCCTTCTCGGGCCCGCCGGTCTCTCTCCGCCGGTCTCTGCGAATGCTGCGCGCCGATCAGCGCTCGCCGGCGAGAATCGCTTCGACGAGCTGCCGGTCGGCGGGCGTGTCCACGTCGACCGCCGCCTCGGCGTGATCCAGCACCACGGCCCGGATGCGTATACCGAGCCGGCGGGATAGCCTGTCCAGGGCCTGCTCGAGCGTCAGGCGCCCGAGCAGGTAACGCACCACGGCTCCCCAGCCCAGCGCTCCGCCGATGACCCGCCAGGGGCGCTTGCGCTGCTGTTCGACCCGGCGCCAGAAGTCGGCGAGCGCGCGTCCGCGCGGTGTGGTGAAGGCAAACAGGTTGCAGCCGCAGTAGGGACCGTCGGACAGGCGTATCGCCGTGCGTCGCGTACCGGGAAAACGCGCCTTCACTGTCTCCAGGCGTGCCACGCCCACCACGAAGTCGCCATCGCTGGCCAGGGCGCGATCGACAAACGCGGTGACAATGGCCGGCGTCAGCAGGGCATGATCGGCGGTGGTCACCATGACCGGCATGTCATCGGGCAGCAACCGCAGGGCGGCGCCGACGCTGGCGCTGGGCGTCGCGGCATTTTCCACCCAGCTCACATCGTTGCGGCCAAGCAGCTCGCCAAGCAGGGGCTCGCGCTCGATGATCGCCGCCGGTGGTCCGGCCAGGCAGATGCGCGCGATACGTCCATTGCCGTCGAGGGCGCTGAACACGCGGCGCAGCATGGGTACGCCAGCGACCGGGGTCAACGCCTTGCAGGCGACCCCGGCCTCCCGCGCGACCGGGTCGTCGGCGTGGCGATCCGCCGCCAGCACCACGGCACCAAGCTGTCCTTCAGAGATGCTTTTCATAGAGGCGATAACGTTTGTAAAGGTCGGTTCCGATATGCTCGAGGATATTGCGCATGCCCGCGTTGTCCTCGAGGATCCAGGACATTTCCACGGCTTCGATGCCATGGCGGATGAGCGACGCCTGGATCGACTCGACCAGTACCAAGGCCAGTGTCGGCCCTAGGCGGCTATGCTGATATTCGCGGCGCACGCCCATCAGCGGCACGCGGCCGGTCTTTGGCCCGCGCACCTTGAGCGCCCACAACAGACGCAGCCAGCCCAGTGGCAGCAAGCGACCATGCAGCGGGGCGATCGCCTCGTTGAGGTTGGGCAAACCGACAATGAACGCGACGGGCTTGGCGTCGATCTCGGCGATCTGGATCAGTTCGGGCGGCACCAGCATCTTCAGGCTGGTGCCCAGTTCGCGGAATTCGGCATCGGTGAAGGGTACGAATCCCCAGTTCTGCGCCCAGGCGTCGTTGAAGATGTCGCGCAGGATGTCGAGCTCTTCGTTGAAGCGGTCGCGACGCAGGGGGCGTATGTGGATCCGCTCGCGCCAGCGATTAATCATGCGCCTCATCGTCGGCGTGAAATTCACACCATGTGTCGACATCCAGTAGGCGAGCAGGTCCTTGGCGGGCGTATAGCCCTGCGCCTCGACGTGAGTGGCATAGTAGCGCCCGGCATGTCCCATCATCATCGATGGGGGGGTGTCGAAGCCCTCGACGAGCAGTCCGCACTCCTCGTTGATGGTGAAACTGTACGGGCCGCTGATGCGCCGCGCGCCATGCTGGCGCAGCCAGGCCTCGGCGGCATCGAAGAGCGCGGCGAACACATCGGGATCGTCGATGGCATCGAGCATGCCGAAATGCCCGGTGTCGGCGCCGTGATACTGGCGGTGCAGGCTGTCGATGTGGGCGCTGATGCGTCCTACCGGGCGGCCGCCCGACCAGGCGATGAAGCCCTGCCAGGTGAGATGCTCGAACGCCGGGTTGCGGGTCAGATGCAGGCGACGCTCGAGGTACAGCGGTTCCACCCATTGCGGGTCGTCATGCAGCAGGCGGCCCGGCAGACGCGCAAAGAGTGCCAGTTCCCGGCGTCCACTGAGCGGCCGCACTTCGAGCGGCGTGCCGGGGTCGCGCACGGCCGTGGCGGCGGGGCGATGAATATCGCAGGAGGCCGGTCTTTCGGAAGGGGTGTGGTTGTTCACGTGGAGCCTTAATGCGTGCTGCCGGCATTGAGCGACATGACACATCGCGACGGGCATGACGCGCCGCGACGCCGGTTTCGACGCAGAAGAAGGCGGTCGGCGGCGCAATGACAGGCGATCGCTTCAAGGGCTTTGCATCGAGTAGCGCATCATAGGTATCTTTGGCAGTCGCTGCAATGCGCAAGCGATGGGTGGCAGACTCCGGTCGCCGCGCGGCGTATGGCACGCATAGCGCGCTAATGGTAATTTAAGCAAGCTTTAAGGTTCAGGGCGTATACTGAGTGATCGCAAGCAAAGGTGACAAGGATGGTGAGTACACAACCGCACATCGAGTTGAACTCGACGATGGCGAAATTCGGCGCTCCTGACAATGTTCTGCGTGACTATCGTCACTGGAGCGTGTTGTTTCGCGATGCCCAGGTGACCCTGGGCGCGCTGGTGCTGATCGCCAAGGGGCCGGCCACCGCCTTTCCCGAGCTGCCGCGGGAGGCTTTTGCCGAGCTGGCCGAGGTCAGCGCCGACATCGAGGCCGCCCTGAGCCAGGCGTTCGCCTATGACAAGATCAATTACCTGATGTTGATGATGGTCGATCCGCACGTGCATTTTCATGTCATCCCACGCTACGCGACGCCGCGAACGTTCGACGGTCATGAGTTCGCCGATGCCGGCTGGCCCGGCCCCCCCAGGCTGGATGCCGTCAACGCCAGCGACGCTGCGCGCAATGCACGGATCCACTCAGCGATCATGCAGCATTGGGCATGACTCTCGCATGACATGCTGCCTCCTCCAGGGCAGTCGCCGGCAGGTGCCATGTCGGTGTGACGCCACGCGCAGGTCTGAACATCTATCGAGCCGGTCAGGGCCATCCGGGACACTGCCACTGATTAAGGTGCTTCCAGCTGGCGCGCATTGCCTTTATGACAGCACCTTTCTTTAATGATCGAGACCCACCCTTGATGACCGAACTCTATATCACTGAAACGCCAACGCGGAACCCGCTTCCCCAGCGGCTGGCCGATTTCGCCACCCTGGCCGAAGCGCTCGACTACGCCGCGCAGGGTGTGACGGGCTACAACTTCCATGATGGCCGCGGTCGTCTCGCCACCCCCCTGCGCTACGCCGAGCTGCGTCAGCGTGCTCTGGCGGCGGCTTACCGTCTTTGTCGCCTGGGACTGGAACGGGGCGACAAGGTGGCCATTGTCGCCGATACCAGCCCGCTGTTCATGGAAATCTTCTATGGCTGCCAGTATGCGGGCTTCGTTCCCGTGCCGCTGCCGATCAACATGAACCTCGGCAACCATGCCAGCTATGTCGAACGCCTCGCGCGCCTGCTGCGCAGCTGCGAGGCCCGCGTAGCGATTGCGCCTGCCGAGATGCAGCCCTTCCTGACGGAGGCCGGCAGTGAACTCGAGCTGCTGTTCAGCGGTGGTGGCGAGGCGTTTCATCGGCTCGACGCCAATGTGCACCCCCTCGAGCCATCGCGTCCGGATGAGCTGGCCTATCTGCAGTACACCTCGGGCAGTACCGGCTTTCCGCGTGGCGTGATGATCGATCAGACCACCGTGATGGCCAACCTGCGCGGGATCGTCACCCACGGCCTGGGGGTGCGCCCGGGCGACCGTTGCGTCTCGTGGCTGCCGTTCTATCATGACATGGGCCTGGTCGGCTTCGTGCTCGGACCGATGGCGTCACAGCTGTCGGTGGATTATCTGGGCGCGCGCGAATTCGCCATGCGCCCGATGCAGTGGCTGACGTTGCTCAGCCGCAATCGTGGCACCATCGCCTTTGCGCCGCCCTTTGGTTACGATATCTGCGCGCGCCGCCTGCGCAGTGGCGATCTCGAACGCTTCGATCTGTCGAGCTGGCGTGTCGCCGGCGTCGGCGCCGAGCCGGTGCGTACCGATGTGCTCGAGCGTTTCGCCGAATGCCTCGCGCCTGCCGGCTTCGACTCGCGGGCCTTTCTGCCCTGCTACGGTCTGGCGGAATGCTCCTTGGCGGTCAGCTTCGCGCCGCTTGGCCAGGGCATCGCCTGCGAGCGCATCGACCGTGCCCATCTCGAGCATCATGCTCACGCCCGCCCGGCATCGGCAGGTGGCGATATGGCCATCACTGGCTTCGTCAACTGCGGTCATGCGCTGCCCGGCCATGAAATCGTGATTCGTGACCAGCAGGGGCAACCCCTGCCCGAGCGCGCGGTAGGCCACGTCACCGTGCGCGGCCCCAGCGTCATGTCGGGATACTTCCAGAATCCCGAAAAGACCCGCAGGGTGCTCCGTGATGGCTGGCTCGATACCGGCGATTTGGGCTACCTGACGCCAGAGGGGCTGTTCATCACCGGGCGTCATCGCGACCTGATCTTCGTCAACGGCCGCAACATCTGGCCCGAAGACCTCGAGCATCTCGCTGGACGTTGCCAGGGCGTCCGGCATGGCGATGTCGTCGCGTTCACAGCGGCGGCGGACGACGAGGAGGCGGTTGTCATGCTGGTCCAGTGCCATCTCAGCGACGCGCAACGTCGACATGAACTGGTCAATGAGCTGACCAGCCTGATTCGCAGCGATTTCGGTGTTGCGTGCCGTGTCGTTCTGCTGCCCCCCCGCTCGCTGCCGCGTACGTCGTCCGGCAAGCTTTCGCGCAGCGAGGCGTGCAGACGCTACCTGCAGGGGGGCGGTGAGTCGCTGGGACTGGCCTCGCCAGCCGCCTCGCTGACCGGGGCCGGCGCGTCCTGATCCCCATGGCCACGCGTGTCGCGCTTACCGGGGCCACCGGCTTCATCGGCCGCCGGCTGCTCGCCCGGCTGGTCAGCGATGGTGTGCAAGTGCGTGCTTTGACGCGGCGCTTGCCGGCCGAGCCGGAAGGTTCGCATGTCCGCTGGGTCAGCGGGTCGCTCGACGATACGGCGGCACTGGAGCAGCTGGTCGATGGGGCGGAGGCCGTCATCCATTGTGCCGGCGCGGTGCGTGGCGCCGATGACGCCACTTTCCGGCGCATCAATGTCGAGGGCAGCCGTCGGCTGTTCGAGGCGGCGCAGCGTCAGGGATGCGCCCGCCTGCTGTTGATGTCCTCGCTGGCCGCGCGCCATCCCGAACTCTCCTGGTACGCCGCCTCCAAGCGCCAGGCGGAACTCTCCTGGTACGCCGCCTCCAAGCGCCAGGCGGAATTCTCCTGGTACGCCGCCTCCAAGCGCCAGGCGGAGCAACGAGGAGTCGCATCGTCAGCGCGGCCGGCGGTGACGGTATTTCGCCCCACGGCGGTCTACGGGCCAGGGGATCGCGAGCTGCGCCCCCTGTTCGAGATGCTGATGCGCGGCTGGCTGCCGATGACCGGCCCGCACGAGGCGCGCCTGTCGTTTTTGCACGTCGACGACCTGGTGGCCGCAGTGATAGCCTGGCTGCGTCACTCCCCGGCTGACGCTCCCGCCGAAGGCGGTCCTTTCGAGCTTCACGATGGCTACCCTGGCGGCTACACTTGGCCGCACATCGCCGCGATCGGCGCTGCCGTGCGTGGCGCGCCGGTACGTCGTCTGCCGATTCCTGCCGGCATACTGCACGGCATGGCGCAGGCCAATCTGTTGTTGGCACGCGCGTTGCACCGTTCGCCGATGCTCACGCCCGGCAAGTTCCGCGAGCTGAGACATCTCGACTGGACATGCCATAATGACGCATTCACCCGCGCGACCGGGTGGGTACCGCAGACTACGCTGGAGCAGGCGCTTGGCGATCGCCGGCAGTGGGCGGCGGACTGACCAGCTGTCGGCTTTTCCATTGCCCTGCTTTTTCATTACATTCAATCTGGCGCACGCCGCCAGCAACGGACATAGCACGCATGCCGCAACATGAACAGGTTCTCGAGCGGTTGATGACGCACCTCGAACGCCTGGCGCCGCCTGACAGCAATCTGCGTCCCGACGTCGATATGGTCAGTGAGCTGGGGCTCGACTCGGTCAAAGTAATGGATCTCATGCTGGATGCCGAAGACGAATTCGATATCTCCGTTCCTCTGAACGTCCTCGCCGATATCCGCACGCCCAACCAGCTGGCCCAGGCGATCAACAAGCTGCTCGAGAGCCGATAATGTCTCTGTTCGATAAATTCCAGTCCCTGAGCGATGCGCGCCACGCCTTGATCCAGCAGGAACCGAGCCCGATTGGTACCCGCATCGATGAAGTCCTTTCGCCCACCGAAGGGCGCGTAGACGGCAGGTCGGTGATCCTCGCCGGCACCAATAACTACCTGGGACTGACTTTCGACCCCGACTGCATCGCGACGGCACACGACGCTCTTGATCGAGAAGGCACCGGCACCACCGGGTCACGTATGGCCAATGGCAGCTACGCCAGCCACACCCGTCTCGAGGAAGAACTGGCGCGCTTCTTTGCGCGCCCCTCGGCGGTCGTGTTCTCCACCGGTTACGTGGCCAATCTCGGCCTGATCGGCACCCTGGCCGGTGCCGACGACGTCATCGTGCTCGATGCCGACTGCCATGCCAGCATCTACGATGCCTGCCGCCTCACTGGCGCAGACATCATTCGCTTTCGTCACAATGATGCGAGTGACCTCGAGAAACGCCTGCGCCGTCTGGGCGAGCGCACCGCCAATACCCTGATCGTGGTGGAAGGCATCTACAGTATGCTGGGGGATCAGGCACCGCTGCGCGAGATCGTCGCCGTCAAGCGCCGCCATGGGGGTTACCTGCTGGTCGACGAGGCCCACTCGCTGGGAGTGCTGGGCGCCCATGGGCGCGGCCTGGCCGAAGCCGAAGGCGTCGAGGCCGACGTCGACTTCGTGGTTGGCACCTTCAGCAAGAGCCTGGGCGCCATCGGCGGCTTCGCCTCCAGCCATCATCCGCAGCTCGACATGATCCGCTACGCCAGCCGCCCGTACATCTTCACCGCCTCGCCCTCCCCGGCGACGATCGCGTCGGTACGCACCGCCCTGCAGATCGTCCATTCGCGAGGCGAACTCCGCCAGCGCCTGTGGGCCAATGCCGAGCGGCTATATCACGGACTGGCACGGCTCGGTTTCGAACTGGGCCCAGAGCCTGGCCCGGTGGTCGCCACCCTGCTGGGATCGCCCCAGCAGGGCGTCGCCTTCTGGCACGGACTGCTCGACCGGGGCGTCTATGTCAATCTGGTATTGCCGCCGGCTACGCCGGGCGGCCAGGCATTGATGCGCATCAGCGTCAGCGCGGCCCATGACATCGCCCAGATCGACCAGATCATCGACGCCTTCGCTGCCTTGAAACCGATGCTCGACCGTCACGGGAGCGAGTGAGCACCGGCGGTCGCCACGAACGAACGCCCACGGATTCGCACATGCGCCTGCTTTTCGCATTCTTTCGCCTCTATCCCCAACGCACGGTCATCATGTTGATCTGCCTGCTATTTGCAGGCATCGCTGAAGGGATTGGCCTGACCACTGTGTTGCCGCTGCTATCGGTGGCGCTCGGCGAGAACGAGCAACCCAATGCCTTTTCGCAGAAGGTCCTCGCCGCCATGGATGCCATCGGGTTGCCGACCACCGTCGGCGTCATCCTGTCGATCATCGTTATCGGCATGACGGTCAAGAGTGCGCTGGTCCTGCTGGCCAACCGTCAGGTCGGCTATACCGTCGCCCGGGTGGCCACCGACCTGCGCCTCGAACTGATCCATTCGCTGCTGGCCAGCCGCTGGGAGCATTACCTGCGCCAGCCCGCCGGCGGCATGGCCAACTCGGTGGCTACCGAGGCCACCCGTGCCGCGACCGGCTACGAGCACTGCGCCAACGTCATCTCACTTTTCATTCAGGTGGTCGTCTATGCCATCGTCGCGCTGATGATCGGCTGGCAGGCGACAATGGTCTCGCTGGGACTCGGCGTGCTGATGTCGATCATGCTGTATCGACTGGTCCGCGCCTCCAAGCGCGCCGGCAAGAAGCAGACCCGACTGATGCGTGAGCTACTTTCACGCCTGACCGATACGCTGGGCTCGGTCAAACCGCTCAAGGCGATGGCGCGTTACGATGTCGCCGATGCGCTGCTCAAGCGCCAGACCCATAAGCTCAACCGCGCCATGGAGCGCCAGGTGCTGGCCCGCGAGGGGATGAAGGCCATTCAGGAGCCGATCCTGACGCTGTTCGTCGCCGTGGGCCTCTATTTGGCCCTCGTCGTTTGGGGCCTCTCGTTACCGTCTGTGATGGTGATGGTATTTCTGCTGGCAAGGGTGGTCATGCAGCTCAACCAGCTGCAGCGTCGCTATCAGCAGATGCAGACCCAGGAAAGCGCCTACTGGGCATTGAAGGATGCGGTCCAGGCAGCACGCGACAATGCCGAGCCGGTCAGCGGTGATCTGCGCCCGACCCTCGAGCGGGAGATCACGTTCGAGGGCGTGCGCTTTCATTACGGCGACCACGCGATTCTGAACGTGACCGACCTGACCCTCCCGGCGCGCTCGTTCACTACCCTGATCGGCCCCTCCGGCGCTGGCAAGACCACCCTGCTCGATATCCTGTGCATGCTGCTCGAGCCCAGCGCCGGCCAGGTGCGGATCGACGGTGTACCGATCGACCGGCTCGACCGGCTCGCCTGGCGCCGCCTGATCGGCTATGTGCCGCAGGAGACGCTGCTGCTGCACGACAGCGTGCTCGCCAACGTGACGCTCGGCGATCCCACGCTGACCGAGGCGGACGCCGAACGCGCCCTGCGCCAGGCCGACGCCTGGGCATTCGTCAGCCAGATGCCCGAGGGGATTCATGCTTCGGTGGGCGAGCGCGGTTCACGACTGTCGGGCGGTCAGCGTCAGCGCATCGTCATTGCCCGCGCCCTGGCCCACCGTCCCAAACTGCTGATTCTCGATGAAGCGACCAGCGCGCTCGACATGGAAGCGGAGGCAGCGATCAGCAAGACCCTGCAAGGCCTGAAGAGCGAACTGACCATCGTCGCCGTCTCCCACCAGCCGGCGCTGATGCGCGCCGCCGACCGGGTCTATCGGCTCGAACGGGGGCAATTGGTGACGGTCGAGATCGGCGACAACAATCTTGCATATCAACCCGCCTGAACCGATTCGACGACGGCGTAGGCATGGATAGGATGCCTTGCGCCGTCGTTTCGCTGCTGGCCGTCACATTGAACTCGCCTTTCCGTCAGGGTTCAGTTTCTCTGTCCGGGCAAACTCGGTCGGCAACAGCAGTTGCAGATAGCGCTTGGCGCTGCGTTCCAGGCTGAACTCGCCACCGCGCCGGCGCAGCGTCTCCGCCGGCAGCGGCGCATCGAGCGTGCGCGTCATGGCCGCGGTCAGCGCCTCGATGTCATCTACCGGCACCAGTTCGCCAAAGCGCCCGCCCTGCAAGATTTCCGTCGGACCGCTGGGGCAGTCCGTGCTCACCACAGGGCAGCCGCAGGCCAGCGCCTCGATCAAGACATTGCCTAGCCCTTCGTAATCGGAAGAGAGCACGAACAGCGCCGCCCGGGAAAAGGCCGCATAGGGGTTATCCACGAAGCCGGGCAGTGCCACATCGCCACTTACTCCCAGCGTATGGGTCAGCGTTTCAAGCCGGGGCCGCTCGGGCCCCTCGCCCAGGATTATCAACCGCACCGCACGCTGTTCACGCAGCCGGGCGAAGGCGTTCAGCAGCAACGTAAAGTTCTTCTGTGGCACCAGTCGCCCCGCCGCCACAATGACCGGTGATCCATCATCCTCCAGCCACGGATGCGGTGCCGGCGCGGCGGCACGGACCGCCAACCC
Source organism: Halomonas sp. IOP_31 (assembly GCF_021151495.1). NCBI lineage: Bacteria > Pseudomonadati > Pseudomonadota > Gammaproteobacteria > Oceanospirillales > Halomonadaceae > Halomonas > Halomonas sp. IOP_31. The sequence continues at coordinate 33,242 of NZ_JAIRBP010000010.1, forward strand.
CGGCGTGACCACTGGATTGTAGACGGTATCGATGGCGCCGCGCGGCAGCCCGGCGGTAATCGCCAGATCATCGGCGACACCATCGGAAACCGCAGTGATCGCATCGGCCCGTGGGTAGGTGCGTGCGATCAGCGGCGCAATATGACGCCAGCGCCACTTGCGGCTGAGCATGATGGACCGAGAAAGCTGAGTATGCTCGCTGATGACGACACGGGTGGGCGCGCCGCTCAAGCGCCGAGCCCACAGCGCCAGCAGATTGGTGGGCGTCTTGGCGGCGAGCAGCGCCGCCGGGCGCACGCCGGCCAGATAACGAGCCAGATCGGCCAGATAGGGCTGGACGGGCGCCGGATGCCGCGTCAGCAGCACCGGGCGCGCCAATGCAGTGAGGCCGGCGGGGTCCATGCGAACGAGCTCCAGCCGTGTGACTAGACCGCTCCGTGGCTGTAGCGTCACGATGTTGACGCCTGCCGGTATCGCCGATAGATAAGGGCCTTCGGCACGACACAGCACCAGATCCACCGGATGGCCGGCAGCGCAAAACGCTTCAGCCAGATGAAGTATCGAACGGCCTACGCCACCGGCAGCAAGCGAAGGCAATAGCAGGGCAATCCTGGGGAGTTGTTGTGTCACGCAAAAACCGGGCTCATGGTCGAATCGGCGCCAACGCTGCTTTTTGATTTATCGTAGTGTAGCATGCCAACAAACCGCTTTAGGCGCGCTTAATGAAGGGGATTTTCCGTTGACAAGCAATGCTTCATGTCTCAACGAGGAGACCTTGACCATCGCCGCCCGACCGATTCGAGTCGAGCGCGCCGATACCTCGCATCAGCCCCACTGCGTGATACTGCCGGCGTTGACCTCAGCACCCTCGCCGCGTCCTCCGGTGCGCATTTTCCTGGGCACCGAGAAAGCCCAGGTAAGAGCCCAGCGCATATTCTTCTATTCGGTCGAACGCGTACGCGATCCTGCACGGGAATACCGCATCTACCTGATGAAGGATATCGCCGGTTTCGATCAGTCGACATGGCGCACCGGCTTCACCAATTACCGCTTCGCGATTCCCGATTTCGCCGGCCGCGAAGGGCGCGCCATCTATAACGACGTCGACCAGATCTACTTCACCGATCCCGCCGTGCTGTTCGACCTGCCGATGGCCGAACATGGCTATCTTGCCATCTCGGCCAAGGACACGTCGGTCATGGTGATGGATTGCGCCCGCATGGCGCAGTGGTGGAACCTCGATCAGGCCAGGCAGGCCGCCAAGAAGACGCTGACCGACACGCCGGCCGAACAGCCCGGCCTGTGGGGCGAACTCGACGGCCACTGGAACGCCCGCGACGAGGAGTACGAACACAACCGGACCCATGTGCTGCACTATACCGCGCTGCACCAGCAGCCCTGGCAGCCGACGCCGAGGATCTACTCTTATCATCCCAACGCGCTGGGCGATTTATGGCACCGCCTGGAGCAGGAAGCGGATGCTCAGTATTACGGACCCTTTTCCCGCCAGGCGCCAAGCCCCTGGTTCGAGCAGGCGCTGCAAGCGCTCGAAACACCTGATAACGCCGATGAAGCATTGCGCAGCAGCCGCCGCGCCGCACAGCTGGCAAGCGAGTGCGACGCCGCCTCGCTGTTATGGTGCCGGCCCGCTCGGCAGACCGCGCCGCCCTCGCCGCTCAATCTGGAAGCGAGCCAGCTCTGGCATCCTGAGCGCGACGCTGCGGTGGATGCCGCCTTCGATGGTGTCGCCGTCACAGGGGTGCTCGAACATCTTCCCGCCGAAGACATCCATTGGTTCATGGGAGAATTGGCTCAGCGCGCCCGCTGTTTACTCTATGTCGGCATTCAGCTCCCCGATCCCCGGCGCGTCGACGATCAGCCGTTCTACCGTACCCACTGGTGGCGCGAACAGCTGCGCCGCATCAGCGGGGCCTATCCCGATCTCGTCTGGCATCTTGATATCCAGCGCACGGGAACCGGCATGAGAGAGTGCGTCCAGTCCGGACTGAGCGGCGCACGCCAGGGGCATGGTCGCGTTCCACGGGTATGGCTGTTGCTGGGCCGGCATCACGGTGACAATGCGCAGCTGTCGCTGCTGGCACAGCGACTGGGCTGGCCCAGCGAGGAAAAACGGCTGAACTTCAAACCGTCTGCGCCAAGACCCGCGCTGTTCAGCCGCCCATCTCTTGCCAACATCGATCTGACCCAGTCCGATCGCCTCGAGCCCCCCTGGCCGGATCTGATCCTGAGCACGGGCCGGCGCAGTGTCGGCGCAGCACGCTGGGTCAAGCAGCAGTCAGGAGGACGCACACAGCTGATTTTCCTCGGCCGCCCGCGCGCGCCATTGGACTGGTTCGATCTGATCATCACCACGCCTCAGTATGGCCTGCCGGCACGGGACAATGTCATCCATAACCTCCTGCCTCTCAACGCGCCCGACCCTGCGGCGCTCGATCAGGCCGCCGCGGATTGGCAAGCGCGCTTCGACGATCTTCCCCGGCCCCGTATCGGCGTGCTGGTCGGCGGCGCAACGAAGACGCAGCACTTCGATGCCACCGTTGCCCGTGCGATGGCTCAGGCCGCCTGTCGCCTGGCCAAGGCTCGCGGAGGGTCACTGCTGATCACCACCAGCCCGCGCACGCCACCCGACGCGGCGGACGCCTTTTTCGCTGGCATCGATGTTCCCAGTTATCGCTACGCCTGGCACCACGAAGACGGTGCAGACAACCCCTACCGGGCCTATCTGGCCTTGTGCGACGCATTCGTCGTGTCAGGCGACAGCGTATCGATGCAGGCCGAAGCCATTCGGACCAAAAAACCGGTGCATGTCTTTCCGCTCGCATTGCCGCCGACATCATGGAGTCGTTTCGGGCATCGGTTTGAGGCGTTCATGCACGGGCGCACACAGGCGACCGGAACCCGCGGCACCCATCGCCAGCAGGATTGGAAAGGTCGGCTCTACGATCGCGCCTTCTGCCTGGGCCTGGTGCCCGCACCGCGCAGTGCCGAGCGCCTGCACAATGTGCTCGCCATGCGCAATCTAGTTGAGGATGTCCGCGATGTATCGAGCGAGGCATCGAAAAGCACCGCCCCACGCTGTCAGCGCGTTGATGTCGCCGACGAGGTCAGCGCCACGGTAGAGAGCATTAGCGAGCGCGCCGGCGAGCATTACTGGCGCGAGCGCCGATGAGCACGCCGCGCGTCACGGTCTTTATTCCGGTACATAACCGCCAGCTTTACATCACGACGGCTGTCGACAGCATCCTGGCGCAGACATTCGAGAACTTCGAACTGCTGATCGTCGATGATGGCTCGACCGATGCCACTCTCGAGGTCCTGTCGCGCTACCGGGATCCACGCATGCGCGTGGAGGGCAATGCGCGCAATCTGGGCATTCCGGCAACCCGCAACCGCGGCCTAGAGCTGGCGCGTGGAGAATATATCGCCCTGCTCGATAGCGATGACAAGTCATGGCCGAATCGGCTCGCCCGCCAGGTCGAGACCCTGGACCGCCATCCGGAACTGGCGCAGGTCGGCAGCGCCTGCGATTTCATGGACGATCAGGGACAGCATCTCAAGCGCGTGCGGCGCCAGCCGTTAGCCGCCGATGACGTCGCCGCCAGCCTGGCGTTCTACTGCGCACTGACCAACCGTACGATCATGGCGCGCACGGCTATTTTGCGCGAGCATGGCTACAGGGAGGATTTTCCGCGCTGTCAGGACTACGAGTTGCACCAGCGACTGTCGCGGACGCAGCGGATGGCCAACCTCGCTGACATCCTGGTCTGCGGACGCGAACACAGCGGACGCTTCACCAAGCAGACCGATGCATTAGGCCGTGAGCGCAAGCGTGAGATCTGTCGCCGGGCGCTCATCGAGACGGGACTCGTCCCGAGCGAGGCAGATCTCGATCGCCACTATGCGCTGGCGCGGCCCAAGAAACTCGGCGCGGCGCTGAACGAAGAATATCTCGGCTGGGCCGATCAGTGGCTGGCTCGGCTCGACGCCGCCAACCGGCGTAGCCGACGCCATGTGCCCGAGGCGCTGACACGGGTCATGACCGAACGCTGGATAGACCTGTGCTGGCATGCACGCCGCCAGCTCGGGTCCGCCGCCTATCTGCGCCTGATACGCTCACCGCTGGCCAGGCGCTTACCCGCGACGCTGTTGCGCCGCCTGGCATCCTGAGGCCGCACGTTCAAGTTCATGGCTGATTCGCCAGCAGACAGAAATTGATCATCAGTGATTATTGAAGGAAGGAACATGTCATGCGTTATCTGGATGTCGACGCACTGGAGCACATGGATGCCAAGGCGTTCCAGCAACGTCCCCCTTATCCATGGGCCAACCCGGCCGGCCTGCTGACCGAGGAAGGCTACGCGGCATTGCGCGACAGCCTGCCCGCCGCCGAGCACTTCGAGGAAGTATTCGGCAAGATGCGTCGTTACGGTCAGCAACCCCACGACCGCCTGGCGCTGGAATACTCGCCGGATATTGAACTTTCGCCGCACTGGCAAGCCTTCATGCAGGAACTGCACGGACCGCACTATCGGCAGTTCATGGCACGCATGTTAGGCACCCAGGCCTTCAGCCTGCGCTTTCACTGGCACTACACGCCGGCTAGCTGTTCGGTCTCGCCACACTGTGACGCCCGCGAAAAGCTGGGCTCGCACATCTTCTACTTCAATGGCGAAGACGACTGGCAGCCCGTCTGGGGCGGGCAAACCGTGGTGCTCGATGACAATGGCCGCTTCGACAGCAAAAGTGCGCCAGCCTTCGAGGATTTCGACAGCGCTACCGAATCCCATGCGATGGGCAACTACAGCTTGCTGTTCACCCGACGTGGTAATTCCTGGCATGGTGTACGCGAGATCAGTTGTCCGCCAGGGCACTACCGCAAGGTCTTTATCGCGGTCATCAACGAACGCCGCCCACTCAAGCAGTTTACCAAGAGGCTCAAGGGGCTGTTCGGACGCGCGGCCTGATCGGTTCAAGGCGCCATGGTCACCACGTCCTCGATAGACGCAATAAGCCGTAACTCCTGCCGACTGCCGATAGACGATGCGTGGGCAACCTGGGCAGGAAGACTGCGACTATGGGAGAGGGCCTGCAGACGCGTCTCGATGATGCTGGTATCGAGCCGTTCTCGTCTGCGCTGCAGCAGCCGACGTCTCGAGAACGGCTTCTTGCTCGAATAGCGCACGAGCAGCGACACCAGCCGCTCGGCGCCAGCAAACTCGGCTTCGCCACCTACGAGACGGTACAGCAGCGTTCGGGCACTCTCTTCAAGCTGCGGTGACGGCAAGAGACGCTTGCCATTGAGTTCATGCAGGAACACGCTAAGATGCATAGCCGTCAAGATGGCGGGATCGGCCGCCATGCTCATCTGTCCGCAGTCGATCGCGCGCAGCGGTGCCTGAGGATCGGGCGACACCATGACATCGCCGGGATGAAGATCGAGATGACTGATGCCCGCATCGCGCAACGACGCCAACATGGCGATCAACTTCGACAGTAGCGCATGGCGTCGGGTTGCCTCGTGCTCATGCGCCTGCCAGACGACGTTGAACGGCTGCCAACCGAGCAGATATTCCTGCAGCAATACCTGCTGTACGGGCAGGCCGTGCCGGAAGTACTCGCCAAAGGCAAAGGTCCGGACACCATGCACCGTTCGCTCGTGCAATGCCAGGTTATGAGCGAGCTCCGCCGTGCCGTGGCTGAACCCGAGCAGTGCATTGCTGCACCCCAGCAGCGCTCCCAGCCTCTTGCGCGGCGATACCGCCATCTGTTTGACGAAGTGACGCGGTGTTGCCGGCAAGCTCGGCGGCGCAAGAGAATAAAGTCGGCGCGACCTCGCGGCTTTCTCACGTAACAGGGTAACGCCGGACCCGGCGCCGGCATGAAAATGATGATCGATCGTCTGCGCTGGCCGATGTGCCTGCCCCTCGCCAAGCCACCACTGCCATCCCGAGTTGGAGAAGGCTACCGGCCCGTCGAAGCGGGCAGTCAGGAACTGCGGTCGGCACCGTTGCATACCTCCCCGCTGGATGCCTAATGCCATTGCCCTGCCCCTTCGCCATCTTTAATAAAATTTTAATATTTTCTTAATATATCGGAATAAGCGCAGACGGGCACACCGAAATATGAAAATTCCAGGCACAAGGGAAGTTCAGCATGCCGCTAAGGAAAGCGTCCAGCGAGCCCACCACCCAAGGTGGCACTCGCTGGCCAAGGCTAAATGAGATGGGAAATTACAGGGAATGACACGCTACCACCCTCATTCCGCTCTCCTGAGCAGGAAAAACCCGACCAGGAAACAGGCCAGGGTGGGCGTCAGTACCGCCCAGATCGGCGAGAAACCGAAGATCGTCGAGGCTGGGCCAAGCAGGTCCTGCAGGTATTTGAACGTCAAGCCGACGAGGGTGCCGTAGAAGACCCGCGTGCCGGCGGCAGCGCTTCTGAGCGGTCCGAACACGAACGAGGCGGCGACCAGCACCAGCCCCGCCAGCACCAGCGGCTGCAGCAGCTTCTGCCAGAAGTACAGCCAGGTGTCGGTGGCGTCGGTACCCTGGGCATTGAGATAGCGGCCATAGCGCCATAGATCGGAGATCGACTGACTGTCCTGGTCGATGATGATCTGCTTGAGCAGTTCCGGGTCGAGCGATGTCTGCCAGGGCTCGCTGGCATAGGTGTCGGTCACGGTACGGTCGGGCTCGAAGCGGGTCACCTGCACGTCCTGCAACTGCCATCCGCCTTTCATCGGCACGGCGCGCTCGGCATACAGGGCACTTTCCAGGCGTTGGCCGTCATATTGATAGCGTAGGACGCCGATCAGGGTATTGTCGGAGCGCATCGAGACGAAGCGGTAGAAATCGTTGCCTTCACGCTGCCAGCCGCCGCCCCGTTCAGCCAAGCCATTATCCCCCTGGCGCTGTTCCGCCCGCCATGAATCGGCGTACTGCTCGGTAATCGGCGCAACGTATTCACCGACCGCCATGGTCAGCAGGATCACCAGTCCGAGCGGCTTCATCACCGCCCAGATGATGCGTGCCAGCGACCATCCCGCCGCGCGCATCACGGTCAGCTCGTTATTCGACGCCATGGCACCCAGCCCGATCAACGCGCCGAGCAGGACGCCCACCGGCGCGTACTGATAAAAACGCCACGGCAATCGCATGAGGGTATACAACAGCACTTCGAAGGCACCGTAGCGGTTTTCCACGTCCTCAAGCCCGGAAATGTAGTTGATCACCGTGTCCAGCCCCATCAGGAGGACCTGGACGACGAGCATCGCGGCGAGCACATTTCGCGCCGTGTAGCGGTCGAGACGTTTCATGAGGCGCGCCTCCGGCGTGGACGCCTGAGTCGATTCAGCCATAAGCCGAACGCGAGAAAAGCGATATGGATCGGCCACAGGCCCACCGTCGCCGATAACTGCCCCCTGGCGATGGCGTCCTGTGCCGCCAGCAGCAGGCTCATGTAGCAGATATACAGGAAGATCGACGGCAGCAGCTTGGCGAAACGCCCCTGGCGCGGATTGGCGCGTGATAGCGGGAGCGCGATCAGGGTCAGGATGGGAATCATCAGCGGCATGCTCAGCCGCCATTGCAGTTGGGCCAGCGCCTCGCCGGAGCCCGAGGCAACCAGCGCCGGTGTCGAGGCGTACTCCTCATCGTCGAGCTGAGCCATCTGCGCGACGCGTGACAGACGCACCGCATAGGTGCCGAATTCCAGCCGCTCGGCGATGTTGCGTCCCGGCTCGACGCTGTAGCGTTCACCGTCGGTCAACACCAGAAAGCGGCTGCCGGTTTCCTCGTCGGTCGTCTGGTAACCGCCCTCGGCCCGTGTCACCACGGTTTCGGGGGTGCCGTCGTCGCGCCGCTGGCGCTCGCTGATGAAGACCTGCTGCATCTCCGTCTGGTCATCGTTGAACGCTTGGGTATAGACGGTAAGGCCATCGCCGAAATCTTGGAAGCGCCCCGGCGTGAGCGCGGAAAAATCCAGCCGGCTCTGCTGCTCCTCGATCAATATCTCGCTGTAGCGCCCCCCTGCCGGGGTCAGCCATAGGCTGCATGCTCCCACCACCAGGACCACGATCCCGGCTGGCCATAATGCCACACGCAACAGCTTGCGCGGGCTGACACCACAGGCCATCAGTACGGTGATTTCGCTGTTGAGATAGAGCTGGCCGTAGGCGAGCAGGATGGCCAGAAAGAAGGCCAGCGGCAGCAGTAGCTGCATGAAGCTCGGCAACTGATACAGCATCAATGTGCCGAGCAGGCTGGCGGGAAAGTCCCCTTGCGCCACATCGCTAAAGTAGCGGATGAAGCGGTTGCCCATGATCACCAGCAGCAGCACGCCGGCAACGGCGACCATGGTGGTGAGAATCTCGCGTGTCAGGTAGCGAAAGATGATCAAAAGTGTCTCCCGAAATGGCTCCCCTGCTGGCCTGTGCCCAGGTCAGCGCAGGCTGACGGTCCATGCAATGCGGGGCTGCCTTGCGTACACTGGGGGAGTTCAGCCGGCCACGTGCCACGTGTCAGTGTCGGCATTATCCAGAATCCCCGCTCGCCTGTCTCGCCAGCAAGGCAGTCGCGGACAATATCTGTCGTGGAGATGTCATGGAATTTCCTGTTCTCACCGTCAACCCGGCCAAGGTCGAGACGGCCTGCCTCGTGGTTCCGGTATTCACCGATGGTGACTTGCTCCCGGTAGCCGCCAAGCTCGACGACGCCAGCGAGCGCCTGATCGGCCAGCTGATCGAGCGCGGCGACTTCGCTGCCGGGCTCGGCAATGTGCAGTTGATTCCCTTCGCGCCGGGCCTGGCCGCCGAGCGCCTGATGCTGGTCGGCCTCGGCACGCGCGCCAAGTGCAACGAGGCCAGCCTGCGCAGCGCGCTGGACGCCACCTTCCAGGCGCTGGTGAAACTGCCGCTCGACGAGGCCGTGGTGGCCTTTGGCGACGTGCCCGTGCCCGACCGCGACGCTGACTGGAAAGCCCGCGCGACGGCCGAAGCCGCGCAGCGCGCCATCTATCGCTTCAGCGAATTCAAGTCCGAGCCCGCGCCGGCTCCGCGTTTGTCGCGGGTCAGCCTGCTGATCAGCGACACCGCCGAAGCCGCCGCCAGCGAACACGGCGCCCGGATCGGCCGCGCCGTCGGCGACGGCGTCAGCTACGCACGCACCCTGGGCAACCTGCCGGGCAATGTCTGCACGCCGCGCTACCTGGCGGCGCAGGCCGAGCAACTCGGCCACGCTTCGGCCGGCGCGCTCGACGTCGAGATCCTCGACGAGCAAGCGCTCGAGGTGCTCGGCGCGCATTCGCTGCTCTCGGTGGGCCGCGGCAGCGAAGAGCCCTCGCGACTGATCGTGATGCGCTACCAGGGCGCCGACGACGCTGAAGAGGCGCCCCACGTGCTCATCGGCAAGGGCATCACCTTCGATACCGGCGGCATCTCGCTCAAGCCGGGCGCCGACATGGACGAGATGAAGTTCGACATGTGCGGTGCCGCCAGCGTGTTCGGCACCGTCAAGTCGCTGCTCGCGCTCAAGCCCCGGATCAACGTGGTGGCGATCGTCGCCAGCGCCGAGAACATGCCCGACGGCCGTGCCACCAAGCCCGGCGACATCATCAAGACCCTCAAGGGGCTGACCGTCGAGGTGCTCAATACCGACGCCGAAGGCCGTCTGGTGCTGTGCGATGCGCTGACCTACGCCGAGCGCTACCAGCCGGCCAGCGTGGTCGACATCGCCACCCTCACCGGCGCGGCGGTGATCGCCCTGGGCCATCATGCCACCGGGCTGTTTTCCAACGACGACGACTTGGCGCTGGACCTGCTCGACGCCGGCGAAACCGCCTGGGATCGCGCCTGGCACATGCCGCTGTGGGACGACTACCAGAGCCAGCTCGACTCCAACTTCGCCGACCTGGCCAACATCGGCGGGCGCCCGGCCGGCTCGATCACCGCGGCGTGCTTCCTGTCGCGCTTCACCCAGACCTACCCCTGGGCGCATCTCGACATCGCCGGTACCGCCTGGGCCTCGGGCAAGCAGAAAGGCGCCAGCGGCCGCCCCGTGGGCCTGCTGACCCAATACCTGCTGGATCGCGAAGCCGAGCTGGACGAGACCCCGGAAAAGGCCGAGTAACAACTGCGACGAGCGACACTTCGCAGCGCGTCGTTCGCATGCTAATTTCATTGTCCATTACGACACGGGGCGTGTATGGCATTCTCGCTGCATTGTCCGCCACGCCGGCCCACCCAGAAGCCGCGTGGCAACGTCCAACCGCAACGGTCCCACGGCCCGGCGATTCGCCGCTCGCCGGGGCCCAGCCCTGTAACGGAGATTTCCGGTGACCACCTCTGGCTTCGACGTACGGCCTAATGCCAACCCCACGGATGCCGCCATCCGCGACGAGATCCTTAGTAACTCCGGCTTCGGCCGCCACTTCAGCGACCACATGGCGCATATCCGCTGGACCGCGGACGACGGCTGGCACGCTCATGAGGTGCGCCCCTACGGCCCGCTGACCCTCGATCCCGCCGCCGCCGTGCTGCACTACGCCCAGGAGATCTTCGAAGGCATCAAGGCCTACCGGCATGCCGACGGTTCGGTGTGGACCTTCCGCCCCGCGAAGAACGCCGCGCGCTTTCGCGCCTCGGCGCGTCGCCTGGCGCTGCCCGAGCTCAGCGACGACGACTTCATCGGCTCGCTGAAGGCGCTGGTCGCCCAGGACCACGCCTGGGTGCCCACTCCGGCCAGCGCCGCCGAGGAGACCAGCCTCTATCTGCGTCCGTTCATGATCGCCAGCGAGACGTTCCTCGGCGTACGCCCGTCGAAGGAGGTCGACTACTACGTGATCGCCTCGCCGGCGGCCGCCTACTTCAAGGGCGGCGTCAAGCCGGTGTCGATCTGGCTGTCGTCGAACTACAAGCGCGCCGCCCCCGGCGGCACCGGCTTCGCCAAGTGCGGCGGCAACTATGCCGCCTCGCTGGCCGCCCAGAAGGAAGCCGAGACGCATGGCTGCGACCAGGTCGCCTTCCTCGACGCGGTGGAGAACAAGTGGGTCGAGGAGCTCGGTGGCATGAATCTGTTCTTCGTCTACCGCGACGGGCGAGTCGTCACGCCCCAGCTGACCGGCACCATCCTCGAGGGGGTGACCCGCGACTCGATCATGCAGCTCGCCCGCGACGAGGGCCTGACCCCGGAAGAGCGCCACATCAGCATCGACGAATGGCGCGACGGCGCCGCCTCCGGCGAGATCCAAGAAGTCTTCGCCTGCGGCACCGCGGCGGTGGTCACGCCGATCGGCGAGCTGGTCAGCGACGACGAGCGCATCCGCCTCGTCGACGGCGGCGGCGAGATCGGCAAGCGCCTGCGCACCCAGCTGCTCGACCTGCAGTACGGACGCCGCGAGGATACCCACGGCTGGCTGACGCGCCTGGCGTAAGCCCTCGCAATCGGGCGACGGGCTGCGAGTCGCGAGCAGTACAGCGCCGACTCGCAGCCGGGTGGGAGGGAACTTGTTCCCGATGAAGGTGGCTCAGGAGCATGGTCAGGGGCCTTTGTGGGAGGGAACTTGTTCCCGATTGGCGCCGTCAGGCGCCCGGTATGGCCGGGGAGGTACAGTGCCCACCGCCATCGGGAATAAATTCCCTCCCACGCCCCCATAGCCCATAGCCCATAGCCCGTAGCCCGTAGCCCGTAGCCCGTAGCCCATAGCCCGTAGCCCATAGCCCATAGCCCATCATCAGGCCCTAGCCGTGACCCACGTCGACTTCTACATCCTGCCCGATACCACCCGCGAGGCGCGCCTCGACTTCGCCTGCCGGCTGGCCGAGACCATCTACCGCAAGGGCTACCGGCTGCACGTGCACACCCAGGACGAGGACGAGGCCCAGGCGTTCGACGAGCGGCTGTGGACCTTTCGCGAAGACAGTTACGTGCCGCACGCGCTGAGCGACAGCGGCCACGACGTGCCGGTGACCATCGGCTGGCAGGCGCTGCCCGAGCCGGCCCTCGATGCGCCGGGCAGCGAGGCGATGCTCAACCTGAGTCTGACGATCCCCGAATGGTTCTCGCGCTTCGAGCGGGTCGCCGAGATCATCAACCAGCACCAGGCCATCCTCACTGCCAAGCGCGATTGCTGGCAGACCTACAAGCAGCGCGGCTACCCGGTGAAGGCGCACAAGCTGTAGGCGCCTAGCTTTCTGGCCACTCATGACGTTGCCGACCCCGGGCGCTATAATCGGGCCCATTTTCATCAGCCGTTCGGCCGAGCCCGCCGCGCCGCTCACTTGCACAACTTAGCCGGGCCGCCGGGCCGATGCCGCCATCTTCACAAGAGCGCTCCATGGACAAGACCTACCAACCCGAACAGATCGAGACCCGCTGGTACCAGCGCTGGGAAGCCGACAACCGTTTCGCGCCCTCGGGCGAAGGTCAGCCCTTCTCGATCATGATCCCGCCGCCCAACGTCACCGGCAGCCTGCACATGGGCCATGCGTTCCAGGACACCCTCATGGATACGCTGACCCGCTACCAGCGCATGCAGGGCCGCAACACGCTGTGGCAGGTAGGCACCGATCATGCCGGAATCGCCACCCAGATGCTGGTCGAGCGCAAGATCGCCGCCGAGAGCGGCCAGAGCCGCCACGACCTGGGCCGCGAGGCGTTCATCGACAAGGTCTGGGAGTGGAAGGCCGAGTCCGGCGGCCACATCACCCGGCAGTTGCGCCGTATGGGCGCCAGCGTCGACTGGAGCCGCGAACGCTTCACCATGGACGACGGCTTCTACAAGGCGGTCCAGGAAGTCTTCGTGCGGCTGTTCGACGAGGGCCTGATCTACCGCGGCAAGCGCCTGGTCAACTGGGACCCGACGCTGCACACCGCGATCTCCGATCTCGAGGTGGAAAACCGCGAGCAGCAGGGCCAGTTCTGGCACTTCCGCTATCCGCTGGCCGACGGCGCGACCACCGACGACGGCAAGAACTATCTCGTCGTCGCCACCACCCGCCCGGAGACGCTGCTCGGCGATACCGGCGTGGCGGTCAACCCGGCCGACCCGCGCTATGCCTCGCTGGTCGGCACATTCATCGAACTGCCGCTGGTCGGCCGGCGGATTCCCGTCGTCGCCGACGAACACGCCGACATGGACAAGGGCTCGGGCTGCGTGAAGATCACCCCCGCCCACGACTTCAACGACTACGCGGTGGGCAAGCGCCAGGGCCATGTGCTGATCAACGTGTTCACCCCCGACGCGCAGATCCGCGACGCCGCCGAGGTCTTCAACCTCGACGGCACGCCCAACGCCGACATCGACCCCGGCCTGCCCGCCGCCTACCAGGGGCTCGACCGCTACGCCGCCCGCGAGGCGATCGTCGCCGACATGCAGTCAGCCGGGCTGCTCGAGAAGACCGAAAGCGTCACCAACACCCTGCCCTATGGCGATCGTTCCGGCGACGTCATCGAGCCGCTGCTGACGGACCAGTGGTTCGTCGCCGTCGAGAGCCTGGCCAAGCCGGCGATCGCGGCGGTGGAGAATGGCGACATCGAGTTCGTGCCCAGGAATTACGAGAACATGTACTTCGCCTGGATGCGCGACCTGCAGGACTGGTGCATCTCGCGCCAGCTGTGGTGGGGCCATCGCATCCCCGCCTGGTACGACCCCGAGGGCGGCGTGTACGTCGCGCGCAGCGAGGCCGAGGCGCGCGAGAAATACGACCTGGCCCCCGAGGTGATCCTCACCCAGGACGACGACGTGCTCGACACCTGGTTCAGCTCCGGGTTGTGGACCTTCGGCACCCTGGGCTGGCCCGAACAGACCGAGGAGCTTAAGACCTTCCACCCCACCAGCGTGCTGGTCACCGGCTTCGACATCATCTTCTTCTGGGTCGCGCGGATGATCATGCTGACGTGTAAATTCACCGGCGAGGTGCCCTTCAAGCAGGTCTACGTGCACGGCCTGGTGCGCGACGCCCAGGGCCAGAAGATGTCCAAGTCCAAGGGCAACGTGCTCGACCCCATCGACCTGATCGACGGCATCGACCTGGAAAGCCTGGCCGCCAAGCGCACCGGCAACATGATGCAGCCGCACAAGGCGCGCGCCATCGACAAGGCGACCCGCGACGAATTCCCCGCGGGCATCGAGCCCCATGGCACCGACGCGCTGCGCTTCACCTTCCTGTCGCTGGCCACCACCGGACGCGACATCAAGTTCGACATGGGCCGCCTCGACGGCTTCCGCAACTTCTGCAACAAGCTGTGGAACGCCTCGCGCTACGTGCTGATGAACACCGAGGGCCAGGACTTGGGCGACGACGGCCAGGCGGTGGAGCTGTCGCTGGCGGATCGCTGGATCGTCTCGCGTCTGCAGCACACCGCGACCCAGATCACCAAGGCGCTCGATGAATACCGCTTCGACCAGGCTTCGCAGGCGCTCTACGAATTCGTCTGGAACGAATACTGCGACTGGTATCTGGAGCTCTCCAAGCCGGTGCTGTGGGATGCCGCACAGGGAAGTGCCAATGTCGCGGGAGACAGGATGTCGGGAGCGACCGACAACGCCTCGCCCGCCGCCAAGCGGGGCACTCGGCGCACGCTGGTGCACGTACTCGAGACGATCCTGCGCCTGGCCCAGCCGATGATGCCGTTCATCGCCGAGGAGATCTGGCAAAGGGTCGCACCGCTGGCCGGCAAGGCAGATGGCAACGGCGCGCAGTCGGTGATGAGCCAACCATGGCCTCAGGCGGATGCCGACAAGCGCGACGCGCAGGCCGAGCGCGATATCGAGTGGCTCAAGGGGGTGATCGTCGCGGTGCGCAACATTCGCGCCGAGATGAACCTGGCACCGGGCAAGTCGCTCGACGTGCTGCTGGCCAAGGGCAGCGCAGGCGACCGCGAGCGCCTCGCCGCCAACCGGGTGTTCCTCGCCAAGCTCGCCAAGCTGGAAAGCGTCCGCTGGCTCGACGATCCGGCCGCGGCGCCGCTGGCGGCGACGCAACTGGTCGGCGACATGGAAGTGCTGGTGCCGATGGCCGAGCTGATCGACAAGCACGCCGAACTCAAGCGCCTGACCAAGGAGCTCGACAAGCAGGATGCGTTCATCGGCGGCATCGAGAAGAAGCTCGGCAACCAAGGGTTCATTGCCAAGGCGCCCGCCGCGGTGGTCGACAAGGAGCGCGCCAAGCTGGCCGAGGCCAGGGCCAGCCGCGCGGCGCTCGCCGAACAGCGCGACAAGATCGCCGCGCTGTAAGCGACCGCAGGGCAGCGAGTCAGCTGGCCCGCTCGAACACCGCGCGCATCTGTTCGGCCGCCCTGTCGAGCACCACCGGTATCTCGCCTTGCATCGCCGGGGTGTCGGTGCCACAGACCCGGTCGCGACCGTCGCGCTTGGCCTGGTAGAGTCGCCGGTCGGCCAGCGCGATCAGGTTGTCGATATCCTGGGCCTCGCCATCGACCGCCACACCGATGCTGAGGGTCATGTTCAAGGCGCCACTCTCAAGCGCGTAGGACGTTTCGCGCACGGCCGAGGCCAGACGCTCGGCGGCACACAGCGCCTCGCCATGGCTCTTGCCGTGCAGCACGGCGATGAACTCCTCGCCGCCGTAACGGCCCAGGGTATCCTCGTCGCGCAGACTCACCCGCAGGCACTCCACCAGATGACACAGCGCTCGGTCGCCAAGCTTGTGCCCATAGCGGTCGTTGATCGTCTTGAAATGGTCGATGTCGATCATCAGCAGCGCAAACGGCCGCGCATTGTCCAGCGCGAGCTCGATCTCGTGCAGCACGGCACGCCGATTGAACACCCCGGTCAGGGCATCGTGATGGGCCTGACGCCGATAGCTGATCTCGAGGCGTTGGGAAACCCCCTCCAAGCGGCGCAGAATCACCGCGAACAGCACTCCTACGGTCGCCAGATTGGCGATCAGCAGGACCTGGGGCGCCCAGCCTCCCAGCCTGTCGACGAGCGTCACTTCGGGGGTTCCCATCAATTGATAGGTCGTCAGGCCCATCACCGCCAGGCTGACCCCGAGCTTGGCGATCTGGCGCAAGGCGCTGATGTAGGTGACCAGCAGGATCAGCGCGAAATACAGCTCGAAGCCCAGGCCACTGCCGTACGTGCCGATCGAGGCCAGCATATGCGCCGTCATCATGCTCAGCATCAGCGATACGCCGGCGCCCATGTGGCCCCGCCGATGCAGCTCGCGGGCGACCACGGTCATGCCCAGCCCGGTCACGCTGATGATGAATAGCCGCGTATCGCTCAGCAGCCAGAACATCGGAATGAAATCGAACAGGTAGACGACGGCCGCGATCAGGTAGAGCTGCGACAGCGTGTAGAAATAGCGCTGACGATCCGCGGGTAGCGGACAGGCGGGTAGCGACAATGCGCGCCAGCTTCCGAGGTTACGGAACTTGCCGTTCATGGAAATCCTTTTCTCCTTCCGCCACCGGGATGGTTGCAGTCTTCGATTCGCCGTCGTGGCGATATCGCTCGGCTCCGGTTGTCAATCCGACGCTATTCGCCAGCTTGCATTGCGCCGTTCGGTCCGGCCGTGATGAGACCACGCCACTCCTTGGCGGGACATGAATGCTGACAGCCGCCACCGCGACGCCAGCCTTTCCAAGCCGGAATAACAGCTTTAGGGTAGACCCTTTGGCGCATGGCCCGCCACCCTGTCGGCAAACCGCTTGTCTGAAAACGCCACGTACCACGTTGCATGTGGCCATGTTGCATGTGGCCGTGACGTGCTCGAAGCGCTCGGCATGGGAGAGTATGCCCTGGCCATCCGATCGCTCCTTTCATGGACTCCCTTACCAGCTGCCGGTATTTTCCATCGACGCCCAAGGCTCCTGCGGCGGCAGTGCGTCGCCCTGCTGCAGCAGCTCGATGGAGATGCCGTCGGGCGAGCGGACGAAGGCCATGTGGCCGTCGCGCGGCGGGCGGTTGATGGTCACGCCGTTGGCCTCAAGGCGTTCGCACAAAGCATAGATATCCTCGACGCGATAGGCCAAGTGGCCGAAATTGCGCCCGCCGGAGTACTCCTCGGGGTCCCAGTTGCAGGTCAGCTCGAGCATCGCGGTGCGCTCCTCCCGGGCACGCTGCCGGTCCTCCGGCGCGGCGAGAAAGATCAGCGTGAAGCGACCCTTCTCGCTCTCCTGGCGGCTGATCTCCTCGAGTCCCAGCAGTTCGCAGTAGAAATGCAGGGAAGCATCGAGATCGCTGACGCGAACCATGGTGTGCAGATATTGCATGATATTTTTCCTGATCCGTCAGTGTGTTGAACTCTTCCATGGTAGACCACCAGCGACGTTCGGTGAACGACACCCGAAGGGCATGCCGCGCGGGGCAACGCCGCAAGAGACATGGACGACGGCCGCCACAGCAAGCCTCGAACCAGCAAGACGGCCGCCGCGACGCCTCCGGACCATGATCAGTCGGGCTTTATCGCCATGCGTCCGCTACCCAGGAACATCACCGCCAGCGCACCGAAGAGAAACATGCCCTGCAGTTCCAGCGTCCAGCCACCCTGATCGTTGAGCGTCCAGAACTGCGGCAGGTGCACCAACACGATAGCCACGACCATGTTGGCCGCCATCAGCAGACCGCCGATCCGCGCCTGCCAGCCAAGAATCGCCATGAGCGGCCCGACGATCTCGCCCAGCACTACGCCGTAGGCGATGAATGCCGGTAGACCGACGCCCGAGAGCATCTGCCCCAGCCAGTCGAAACTCCCCGGGTTAAGGACCTTGTTGATGCCGTGGAACAGAATCAGGACCCCGACGCTCAGGCGAATGATCAGTTTCCCCAGATCATCGTTTTGCAGCAGTTGACGCATGACAGTTTCTCCCAGTTTTCTCTCGGCCGCGCGATCAGAGCCGCGATGAAACGTAATGGCCGATCGCCTGCCTGGCTTCGCCGATCGACGCCTCGCGATGTCGATCGCCCATCGCCAGCCCCTCGGCGTAGACGAAATCGACCTCCTCGATGCCCATCAGCCCCAGCATGTGGCGAAGATGAGGCGTCTGCGAATCGAGCGCGGTGCCGACGTACTGGCCGCCACGCGCAGCCAGTATCACGGCGCGCTTGCTCTCGACCAACCCCTGCGGCCCATTTTCTGTGTAGCGAAAGGTCTGGCCGGCGCGCAGCACCCGGTCGAACCAGGCCTTGAGCTGCGATGGAATGCCCAGATTGTAGAGCGGCACCGCCAGTACCAGCACATCGTGAGCGAACAGCTCGGCGAGCGCCGCCTCGGAGCGTGCCGCCAGTTCGCGCTGTTCGGCGCTGCGCTCCTCCTCGGCCACCATCCAGCTGGCGAATTCGGCGCTGTCCAGATGCGGCAGTGCATCGGCCACCAGGTCACGCTCGGTGATCTGCACATCGCCACGCTCGGCGACCTGATGCTTGAAATGCTCGGCCAGTCCACGGGATTGGCCACCATCGCCGAGGATCGAACTAGTCAGCAACAGTATCTTGGTCGGGGTCGTCATTTCCAGTTCTCTAAAGTGAAGTAATGGCGACATTATTGGATGGTTTTTTTGAAATGAAAATCGCAAAAAACCGCGCTCACCATTCGATTTAAACGATTATCACTGGCGCTCGATGCCCTGTCCACAGTCTTGCAGACCGCTGCGGGATCGCCACAGCGGTCGTTTTTCTGCGCCAGGATCACACCTCAGCCATGGCGCTTGCGCAGCACCCTGGCCGCCTCGACCATGTTGGCCAGGGCCGGCTCGACTTCGGCCCAGCCGCGGGTCTTGAGGCCACAGTCCGGATTGACCCACAGCCGCTCGGCGGGCACCTTCTCGGCGGCCTTGTCCATCAGTTGAACCATCCAGTCGACCTGGGGAATATTCGGCGAATGGATGTCATAGACCCCCGGCCCGATCTCGTTGGGGTAGGCGAATTCCTGGAAGGCGTCGAGCAGCTCCATGTCCGAGCGCGAGGTTTCGATGGTGATCACGTCGGCATCCAGCGCGGCGATCGCCTCGATGATGTCGTTGAACTCGGAATAGCACATGTGGGTATGGATCTGCGTCTCGTCACGCGCCACGGCGGCCGATAGTTGAAAGCACTCGACCGCCCAGTCGAGGTAGCGCTGCCAGTGCGCCCGGCGCAGCGGCAGCCCTTCGCGCAGCGCCGGCTCGTCGATCTGGATCGCCTGGATGCCGGCCGCCTCGAGATCAGCGACCTCGTCGCGCAGCGCCAGGGCGATCTGCCGGCACGAGGTCTCGCGCGGCTGATCGTCACGCACGAACGACCACTGCAGGATGGTCACCGGGCCGGTCAGCATGCCCTTCATCGGCTTGTCGGTGAGCGATTGGGCGTACTCGCTCCAACGCACCGTCATCGCCGCGGGCCGGCTGACATCGCCGAAGATCACCGGCGGCTTGACGCAGCGCGAGCCATAGCTCTGTACCCAGCCGTTGTCGGTGAAGGCGAAGCCGTCGAGCTGCTCGCCGAAGTATTCGACCATGTCGTTACGCTCCGGCTCGCCGTGCACCAGCATGTCGAGGCCCAGCGCTTGCTGGCGTTCGACGGCGAAGGCGATCTCCTCGCGCATGCGCGCCTCGTAGGCCGTCGCGTCGAGCTCGCCGCGCTTGAGGGCGCGCCGGGCGGCGCGAATCTCGCCGGTCTGCGGGAACGAGCCGATGGTGGTGGTCGGGAACAGCGGCAGGTCAAGCCGCGCGCGCTGGGTCCGGGCGCGCTGCGGATAGTCGTTTGCGCGCCGGGCGTCATCGGCGCTCACCGCCGCCAATCGCTCGCCGATGGCCGGCTTGTGAATGCGCGTCGACTGGCGGCGCGACTCGAGCGCTTCGCTGGCGGCCTCGAGATAGGCGCGATCGGCAGCCCCGCCGCGGCCGTCGAGCAGCCGCGCCAGGGTCGCCACCTCGTCGAGCTTCTGGCGGGCGAAGGCCAGCCAGCGCTTGAGTTCCGGGTCGAGCCGGGTTTCGGCGTCGAGATCCACCGGCACGTGCAGCAGCGAGCAACTCGGCGCCAGCCACAGCCGCTCGCCGAGGCGCATGCGCGCGGTGGCCAGGCTCTCGCGCAGCGCCGCCAGATCGGCGCGCCAGATGTTGCGCCCGTCGATCGCCCCCAGCGAGAGAATCTTGTAGGCCGGCAGCCGGTCGAGCACCCGCTCGAGCTGCTCCGGGGCGCGCACGCAATCGACGTGCAGGGCATCCACCGGCAGCCCGGCGGCCAGGTTCAGATTGTCGCCCAGTTCGCCGAAATAGCTCGCCACCAATAGCTTGACCGGTGCCGACTGCAGCTTGTTGTAGGCCGTCTCATAGGCCTGCTGCCAGGCGCGCGGCAGATCCTGGACCAGCGCCGGCTCGTCGAGCTGGACCCATTCCACACCCTGCCCGGCGAGCCGCGCGAGAATCTCGCCGTAGACGGCGACCAGGCCGTCGAGCAGTTCGAGCCGCTCGAAGCCCGCCGCCGCTTTCTCCTTGCCCAGCCACAGCCAGGTCAGCGGACCGGTCAGCGCGACCTTGACCGGATGGCCGGCGCCATGGGCTTCGTCGACCTCGCGGAACAACTGCTCGCTGGCGACGCGAAAGGTCTGGCCCGGCTGCAGTTCGGGGACCAGATAGTGGTAGTTGGTATCGAAATACTTGGTCATCTCGCAGGCGGCGGCCGGCGTGCCGGTCGGCGCCCGCCCGCGGGCCATGCGGAACGTGGTATCGAGATCGATCGCGCCCGCGACATCGCCAAAGCGCGGCGGCACGGCGCCGATCAGCGCCGAGACGTTGAGCACCTGATCGTAGAAGGCGAAGTCGCCGACCGTGACGAAATCCAGCCCGGCGTCGCGCTGCGCCTGCCAGTGCCGGGCGCGCAGCTCGGCGCCAGTGGCTTGAAGCGTTGCCTGGTCGCTCTCGCCCTGCCAATAGGCTTCGACGGCTTTCTTCAGCTCGCGCCCAGCGCCTATGCGGGGGTAGCCCAGAGTATGTGCCAGCGTCATCGTTGCTTCCTCGGTTGCTGTTAGCCGGTAAGATGGGGCGGCTTGTACCGTCGCCATTGGCCAAAGAGTCTCGCTGGCACCGCCGGGTGAATCAAACTAAATTATCTAATCATCAACGTGAATGGCTTTCATGACATGCTCGAGCTACGTCATCTCCGCACTCTCATCGCCCTGCGTGACGCCGGCTCGCTGGTGGAGGCCGCCGAGCGCGTCCACCTCACCCAATCGGCGCTGTCGCACCAGATCAAGGATCTCGAGGCGCGCCTGGGCAACCCGCTGTTCCAGCGCAAGACGCGTCCGGTGACCTTCACCCGCGCCGGTGAGCGTCTGCTGACGCTGGCCGATCAGATCCTGCCGCAGGTGCGCATGGCCGAGCGCGACCTGGCCCGCCTGGCCGGCGACGAGCAAGGCCGGCTGCATATGGCCATCGAGTGTCACAGCTGCTTCCAGTGGCTGATGCCGACCATCGACCGCTTTCGCAATCACTGGCAGGAAGTGGAAGTCGACATTCCCAGCGGCCATAACTTCGACCCGCTGCCGGCCCTGGCCCGCGAACAGCTCGATCTGGTAATCACCGCCGACCCGCAACCGTTGCCCGGCGTGCACTACGAGCCGCTGTTCCGCTACGAGGGCCTGCTGGCGGTGGCCAAGCAGCATCGGCTGGCCGAACACGGCTTCGTCACCCCTGCGCAACTCGCCGACGAGACGCTGATCACCTACCCGGTCGAACACGCCCGGCTGGACGTGTTCAGCCAGTTCCTCGACCCGGCCGGACTGGCGCCGCGCGAGGTGCGCACCGCCGAACTGACGATCATGATGATGCAACTGGTGGCCAGTGGTCGCGGGGTCTGCGCGCTGCCCAACTGGGCGCTCACCGAATATCTCGAGCGCGGTTACGTGAAGGCGCTGCCGCTCGGCGAACAGGGCGTATGGAGCACGCTGTTCGCGGCGATCCGCGAGGAAAGCCGCGAACTGCCATGGATGGAGGACTTCCTGCGTACCGCGCGGGAGACCTCGTTCGCGGTACTCGAGGGCATCAAGCCGGCCTGATCAGCGCCGCCATTCGAGAAGCGTCACATACCCGCCCTCGGGCCGTTGCGGGCTGGGCTGGTCGGTGGTCAGCGTCAGTCGGCCGCCCTGCAGCCGCACCGTACGGGACAGCCGCGCGCCCTCCCAACACGCCAGGCTGGCCAGGTCGACGTCGTGATGGACCTGATCTTCCTCCAGCGCCCATTGGCCGGCGTAGGCGAAACCGCTGCGAAAATGCGCCGCCAGACTGGCTTCGCTGGCCATGTCGAAGGGCGGACGGTCGCGCGCCACGATCTGCACCGCCATGCGTCCGGGCTCGCCATCAGCGTCGAGCAGATAGCACAGCTGGCCTGCGGCGTCGCCCAGCGGCGCCAGCTCACGGCCATCCGGCCAGCAGTAGACGAAGCGCACCAGCTGCCAGGAGCCGGCCAGATCGTGAGGCGCAGGCGTCGCTGAGTGAGATGCGGTCATGGTGATACCTCGTGAAGGGTCGGTCAGTTACCGATACGCGATGGCGAAGCGGTGCCCGGCAACAGCAGACTGAAGCGCGCACCACCCAGGATCTGACTATCGTCGACGACGACGCTGCCGCCATGCCAGAGCATGATCTTCTGGACGATCGACAGGCCCAGGCCGTAGCCGCCCGAGCGCCGAGTCCGGCTATCGTCGAGCCGGGCAAAGGGCTTGAAGACCTCCGTGCGCTCATGCTCGGGCACACCGGGGCCATCGTCCTCGACGTCCAGGCGGACCGCCCGGGCATCGCGGGACAGTGTGATCAACACCCGCGACTCGGCGTGCCGGCAGGCGTTGGCGACCAGGTTCTGCAACGCGCGCTGCAGGTAACGAGGCTCGGCGACCACCTCGATCTCCTCGCCGGGGGCGATCGCCAGCTCGATATGCGGATGCAGCGAGTCGAGCGCCTCGACGACCCGCCCCGCCAGGTCGCGGCATTCCACCGTCTCGGCCTCGAGGCGCACGCCGCTGGCGTTGTCGCTGCCCAGCTTGGCGTAGGTGAGAATCTCGTCGATCAGCTGGTCGAGCTCCTCGATATCGCTGTCGATGCCCTTGAGCTGGCGGCGCACGCCCTCCTGCTCGGTCATGTCGTCGACCATCTGCACGGCGAAGCGAATCCGCGCCACCGGCGTGCGCAGTTCGTGGGAGACCGCACGGATCATCTCCTGCTGGGCACGGATCAACGACTGAACCTGAGCGGCCATGCCATTGAAGGCCATGCCCAGACGGCCCATGAAGTCGCTGCTGTCGACCTTGACGCGGGTATCCAGATAGCCGCCGGCGATGCGTGTCGCAGCCTTTTCCAGCCGCGCCATGCGCGCCTCGACGCTGCGCACGATCAAGTAGATCGCTCCCGCCAGCAGCGTCAGCGCGACCAGCACCAACCCCAGGGTAAGCACCAGCGGCATGGGGTCGAAGGCATACAGCGGCCCGACCCGTATCCAGCGCGTGCCGCTGTTATCGGTCATCGGCTTGAGTCGTGCGAAAGCCGAGACCGTGCCACGCTCGGGCAGCAGATGCATCACCACGTCGCCGTCCGCGAGGCGCTCGAGCTGCTCTTCGTCGAGTACCGTGGGCGGCGTCAGGGACAGCGAGACCGGCAGTGCCTGACGGTCGATCAGACTCTGCAACGGCAATTCGGGGGAGTACTTGCCTTCTAGCCAGACACGCAGGCTGCCGACCAGGCCACGTAGCTGTTGTTCGGAGAGAGAGCTGAGACGCGCCTCGAGCAATAGCGGCTCGTTGGACAGGCGCCGCCACAAATGCCAGTTGCCGTCACCATCGCGTGAAACCAGCGGACGGGATTCCTCGAGGCGCGCTCGCTGAAAGTAGTTGAAGTCGGGCTCGTCGAGCGCGCGCAAGGTCAGCTGCATGCCGAGACGCTTGCTCTGATCGGCCAGCCAGGATTCTCGCTTGGCGGGATCGACTTCGGCGACCAGCGTCGCCAGTAGCGCCATGGGCGCCTCGGCCATGGACTCGCGGTAATACTCGCGGCGCACCTGATCGACGATCAGGTAGCCCAGCATCGCCAGACCGAAGGTCAACACCAGCGCCAGCAACAGGGCCGCATAGACCCGCAGGAACGTGCTGTCGGCCAGCGCGCGACGCATGGCGATCATGCGTCCTTGACGAACAGGTAGCCTTTGCTGCGAACCGTCTTGATGCGGTGCGGGTGGTTGGGGTCATCGCCGATCTTGGGGCGGATCCGCGAAACACGCACATCGATGGAGCGATCCTGGCCGTCGTACTTGATGCCGCGCAGCGCCGAGAATATCTCCTCGCGAGTCAATACCCGGCCGGCATTGTCGGCGAGCAGCCACAACAGGTCGAATTCGGCGCTGGTCAGGTCGATGCGCTCATCCTCGAGCCAGGCCTCGCGCGTGGCACTGTCGATCAACAGGTTGCCGAAGGTCAGGCGCAGCGCGCCGCTGCCGCTCTCCGCCGGGTCGCTACGCCGCATCAGCGCGCGCATGCGCGCCAGCAATACCCGCGGCTGCACCGGCTTGGGCACGTAATCGTCGGCGCCCATCTCGAGCCCCAATACCTGATCCATGTCGTCGGTACGCGCGGTCAGCATCAGAATCGGCCCGGTAAAGCGGGAACGCACGCGACGACAGATCGACAGGCCATCCTCGCCGGGCAACATCAGGTCGAGTATCACGATATCCGGCGCGAGCTCGACGATCCGCTCGACCCCATGGGCGCCATCGGCCTCGATCTTCACCTCGAAGCCATTGGCCTCGAGGTATTCTCGAGTCAGATTCGCCAGACGCTCATCGTCTTCGATGATCAGTACCAAGTCCTTGTCTCTACTGTCCAAACTGTCACCCATCCTGTTGACTGGAGTGGCGTCATCGTCCGCCACGGTCGGTAACGTTCTAGAAGCCTAGCGCATGCTACACCCCTGCAACAGGCCGTTACGAGGAAGTCACCTCAACCATAGCGGATAGATGCCAATGCTACCTCAAATCATTCGTATCGGTGAGTGAGCCTCCGATCGATTCTGGCGCGCTCTCGCATCACCCGCCAGCCAGTTCCGATCAAGCGTCAGCTCATGTCAAGACATAGCGCTTTCCCGCCCGGTCGAGGTGGGCTCGCATCTCGTCTGTGGCTGTATCGCGGTCACGCCGGCGAATGGCCTCGAGAATGCGCGCATGCTCTTCCAGCGTAATGTGCTCGTTGCCTTTCCAGTGCAGCTCAGAGGTATGAAAATTCGCCAGCCAATCAAGCATGGCGTTGCTGACCGCAATGTAAATTGCATTGCCGGTGATCTCGGCAATGGCGACGTGAAACGACATGTCTGCCTTGATGAAGGCACCGGCATCAACGTTCAGTTGGGCACGCTGCGTCTCGAGTAGCGTTTGCAATCGTTCGACGTCCTCGTCCGTAGCCTTCTCCGCTGCCCGGGCGACCATGCCGAGTTCGAAGAAGACCCTCGCCTCCTTGAGCTGTGCCAGCGACTGCGGTGAACTCGACAGCATATGCATGGCGGTCAGTTCGATCTGCGCAAGCACGCCCGAGGCTGTCGGCATGGTCACCGTGGGTCGCTGGCCATGGTTGATGCGGACGAGGCCGGCACGCTCCAGGGACTGCATCGCTTCGCGCACCGCTGGCCGCCCCACACCGAACAGCTCCATCAGTTGGCGCTCCGACGGCAGGCCATCGCCCGGTCGGTACTCGCCATTGAGCAGCATGGCGTAGAGCCGATCGAACACGTCGTCGGATAGCTTGCGGCGGGAAATCTTCAGGGCATCGCTCATGACGTGTCTCTCGCGGTGGTCGGGAGGCAGCTTATCTAATCCACTCGCTGACTTCAGCCCAGTCCGTCACGGCACAGACTGCGACCAAAGACGTGTTTGACAGAAAGGTGTAGTTATCATGTCATCATACCAGTTGCTTCGCATTTCTTCTCATCGACAAGGCAGGACAACGACAATGACACGCATCGCATTGATCGGCGCCGGCGGCAAGATGGGCTTTCGCCTGTCGCGCAACCTCAAGAACTCGGAATTCACGGTCGACCACATCGAAGTCAGCGAGGCAGGACGACAGCGGCTCTCTCAGGAACTGGGCATCGAATGCAGCGATGCCGAGCGTGCGGTGCCGGATGCCGACGCAGTGATCCTGGCCGTACCGGACACGCTGGTCGGCAAGATATCCCACCAGCTCGCGCCAATGATGAAAAGCGGCACCATGGTCGTCACGCTCGATGCGGCGGCGCCTTTCGCCGGGCATCTGCCTGCGCGTGACGATCTGACCTACTTCGTCACCCACCCATGCCATCCGCCGATCTTCAACGACGAGACGGAGCTGGACGCCAAGAAGGATTACTTCGGCGGCCTCAAAGCCACCCAGCATATCGTCAGCGCCCTGATGCAGGGGCCGGAAGACAGCTTCGCACTCGGCGAGCGCATCGCCCGGACGATCTACGCCCCGGTGGACCGTTCGCATCGGGTCAGCGTCGACGAGATGGCGCTGCTCGAACCGGGACTCTCCGAGACCGTCTGCGCCACACTGCTGGCGGTGATGCGCGAAGCCATGGATGAAGTCGTGGCCCGAGGCGTCTCCCAGCAATGCGCACGCGATTTCCTGCTCGGCCACATGAACATCCTCTCCGCCGTCATCTTCGACGAGCAGCCCGGGGCGTTCTCGGATGCCTGCAACAAGGCCATCGAAAACGGCAAGCCGATGCTGATGCGCGATGACTGGAAAAAGGTTTTCGAGCCCGAACAAATCGCCGAAAGCATCCGCCGCATCACCTGAACCGGGGAAGTCGTCATGAGCGAACGGATTCACGCCAGCTATCTCATCGAGACAGCCTACCCGGTCGAACGGGCCGCCGAGGCGATGGCCGGCGAACAGTCGTCGGGCACCTTCACTCGATTGGCCAACGAGACCGACGCGTTGCGCGCCAACCATGGCGCCATCGTCGAGCATATCGAGCGACTCGACTGCGTCGAGACGCCGTCACTGCCGGCGCGCCCGACCAAGGGCAGCGACATGCCGCGCTATCAGCGGGCACAGGTCACGCTATCCTGGCCGATCGCCAACCTGGGGCCGTCGTTGCCCAACCTGCTCTCGACGGTGGCCGGCAACCTGTTCGAGCTCAAGGAGTTCTCGGCGCTCAAATTGCTCGACCTGACGCTGCCGGCCAGCTTCGCCGCGGCCTATCCCGGACCGCAATACGGCATCGCCGGCACGCGCGAACTCACCGGCGTCGAGCGGCGCCCGCTGATCGGCACCATCATCAAGCCCAGCGTGGGCCTGTCGCCGACGCAGACCGCCGAGGTCGTCGAGCAGCTCGTCGCGGGCGGCATCGATTTCATCAAGGACGACGAACTGCAGGCCAACGGGCCGCACAACCCCCTCGAAGCGCGCGTCGATGCGGTCATGCCGATTGTCAATGCGCATACCGAACGCACCGGGCGCAAGGTGATGTATGCCTTCAACATCACCGATGATCTGGATGCCATGCTGCGCCATCATGACTACGTGGCGGCGGCCGGTGGCACCTGCGCCATGGTCGCGCTCAACAGCGTGGGGCTGACCGGCGTGGCGCACCTGCGCCGGCATTGCCGGCTGGCCCTGCACGGTCATCGCGCCGGCTGGGGCATTTACAGTCGCTCGCCGCACCTGGGCATGAGTTTCATCGCTTATCAAAAGCTGTGGCGCCTGGCCGGGGTCGATCACATCCACGTCAACGGCCTGGCCAACAAGTTCAGCGAGGCCGATGATAGTGTGATCGCCAGCGCCCGTGCCTGCCTGACGCCGATGTTCTCGCCACCGGCGCCGGGCTGCGAGGTGATCCCGGTATTCTCTTCCGGCCAGACGGCACGTCAGGCGGTGGATACCTACCAGGCGCTGGGCAGCACCGACCTGATCTTCTGTGCCGGGGGCGGCATCATGGCCCACCCCGGCGGCATCGCCAGCGGCGTGAAGAGCCTGCGCCAGGCCTGGGACGCCGCCGTTCAGGGCGTGACGCTGGAGGCCTATGCCGGCGAGCATCGCGAGCTCGCCCAGGCCCTGGAGACCTTCCCATGAGCGCACCCGAGACACTCATCGCCTACTACGGCGATGATCTCACCGGCTCGACCGATGCCCTGGAGGCCTTGAGCAGTCGGGGCGTGCCGACGGTGCTGTTCACGGCCATCCCCGACGATGCGCAGCTGACCCGCTTCGCGGCGTGCCGAGCCTTCGGCCTGGCCGGCACCAGCCGCAGCGAGTCGCCGGCCTGGATGCACGAGCACCTCACGCCGGCGCTGAGCTGGCTACGTGAACGCCGTGCCGGGCTGTGCCACTACAAGACCTGCTCGACCTTCGACAGCGCGCCCGGGACCGGCAGCATCGGCTGTGCACTGGAAATCGGGCGCGAGGTGTTCGGCCAGGCCTGCGTGCCGATCGTGGTCGGCGTGCCGCAGATGAAGCGCTATACCGCCTTCGGCCAACTGTTCGCGGCCTATCGGGGCGACGTGTATCGCATCGACCGGCATCCGGTGATGGCGCGCCATCCGGTGACGCCGATGCGCGAAGCCGACCTGCGTTGCCACCTGGCCGAGCAAACAACGCTGGATATCGGCCTTGTGGACCCGGCCTCGTTGACTGCTGACGACATCGACAGGCGCATCGACGACTGGCAACGCCGTCATCAAGCATTACTCTACGACGTCATCGATGAAGCCACCCAGGCCAGCGTCGGCCATCAGTTGTGGCGCACGCGCCAGACTGGTGGCAGCTATGTCGTGGGCTCCTCCGGTGTCGAGTACGCGCTGATTCTCGAATGGCGCAGGCAAGGGCTGATCGGCCCGCCGCCAAGCTTTGCCGATCCCGGCGGCGTGGAGCGGATCGCCGTGGTCTCGGGCAGTTGCTCGGAAACCACCGCCCGGCAGATCCGCTGGGTGCAAGAACACGGCTTTCAGACCATCGCCGTGGACGCCGCCCGGCTGGCCGACCCGGCAAGCGCCGAGGCGGCACGCGACGAGGCATTGCAGCGCGGCCTGGCGGCCCTGCAGGCCGGCGACAGCGTGATCCTGCATACCGCGCTGGGCCCCGATGCCGCCGATCCGGCGCTGAACACCGAACAGGCTCGCCACGGCATCGGTCGGCGCCTGGGCGAGATCCTGCGCGAGCTGGTGATTGCCGAACGTCTGATCCGCGTGGTGGTCGCCGGCGGCGATACCTCGAGTCATGCCCTGCAGCAGTTGGACATACACGCCCTGACCGCACGCCTGCCATTGCCGGAGACGCCGGGGTCGCCGCTGTGCACGGCCTACAGCGATGACGCGCGCTTCGATGGCCTGGAGATCGCCTTCAAGGGCGGCCAGATCGGCAGCGACGGCTACTTCGCCACCATCCGCGACGGTGGCGTCCGGCGTTAACGCGTTTCCAGGATACGAATCAGCTCCGGCACCAGCCGCTCGCTATGCCCTTGCTCGTTGACCTCGCGGTACAGCGCCTCGATGGCCCCCGCCACACTGTGCGGCGCCTTCACGTCCTCGGCCATGGCGTTGTAGTAGCCGACGTCCTTGAGCGTGTTGGCGAGGCTGAAACGAAACCCCGAGGGATCGCCGGCGGCGATGAACGGACGCAATCGCTCGAGCACCACCCCAGCACCGCCGCCATTGCCGAGCACTTCGAGGAACACATCGTCGGCGATCCCGGCATGGCGTGCCGCCGAGGCAGCCTCGGCGAGTACCGCGGTGAAGCCCAGCGACACGTAGTTGTGCAGTAGCTTGAGCTTGTGACCGGAGCCCACCGGGCCGCCATGGGTGATGTTCTCGGCAAAGTCCTGCAACAGCGGCAGCACATCGCGGAACAGTTCGTCCGGCGCGCCGACGATCAGATTCAGCCGGCCTTCGGCGGCCTCCTTGGGGGTGCGCGTCATCGCCGCATCCAGGAACTGCCCACCTGCCGCGGCGACCCGCTCGGCGATTTTCAGCGTGGAGCTGGGAATCGCCGTGGAGCAGTCGATGACCATGCTCCCCGCGCCCAGCCCCTCGATCACCCCGCACGGCTCGAACAGCACGCTTTCCACCTGCGGCGTGCCGGTGACACACAGGATGACGACTTCCGAGGCTTCGGCGACCTCGCGGGCGCTGCGCTTGAGTGTCGCCCCCTTGTCGAGCAGATCGTCCACAGGCTGATTGCCGGGATGGTCGAGAAAACACAACGCATGATTGTGGCGCAGCAGGCTGGTGGCGATGCCGTGGCCCATCAGGCCGATGCCCACCATGCCGACACGATAGGGTTTGCTCATGCCCGTTGCTCCTCGATGGCCGGCGGGGGTTGCGCGCCACCTGCGGCCAGCGCCTCGGCGATGGCGCGGCCCAGCGTCTCGGTCGTGCCGTTGCCCTTGAGGTCGGGGGTGATCACGCTCGGGTCGCTGCGCTGCATGACCGCCTCGATGGCGCCGACGATGGCCTTGCCGGCCTCGATCTCGCCCAGGTGCTCGAGCATCATCGCCCCGCACCAGATCTGGCCGATGGGATTGGCGATGCCCTGGCCGGCGATGTCCGGCGCGCTGCCGTGGACCGGCTCGAACAGGCTGGGGTACTCGCGGGTGGGGTTGATGTTGCCGGAGGGCGCGATGCCGATGGTGCCGGTACAGGCCGGGCCCAGGTCGGAGAGAATGTCGCCGAACAGATTGCTGGCCACCACCACGTCGAACCAGTCGGGATGCAGCACGAAGTTGGCGGTGAGGATATCGATATGGAACTGATCGACGCTGACGTCCGGGTAGTTCGCCTGCATCGCCCTGACCCGCTCGTTCCAGTACGGCATCGAGATCGACAGGCCGTTGGACTTGGTCGCCGAGGTCAGCTTTTTACGGGAGCGGGTGGCTGCCAGCTCAAAGGCGTACCTGAGCACCCGGTCGACCCCGGTGCGGGTCATGATGGTTTCCTGCAGCACCACCTCGCGGTCGGTGCCCTCGAAGACGCGCCCGCCCAGGCGCGAGTATTCGCCCTCGGTGTTCTCGCGCACCACCATGAAGTCGATGTCGCCCGGCCCGCGCCCCTTGAGCGGGCTCTCGATGCCCGGCATCAGCCGGCACGGGCGCAGGTTGACGTACTGGTCGAAGGCGCGCCGGAACTTGAGCAGCGAGCCCCACGCCGAGACGTGATCGGGCACCGTATCGGGCCAGCCCACCGCACCGAAGAAGATGGCGTCGAAGCGCATCAGCGTCTCGTACCAGTCGTCCGGCAGCATGTCGCCATGCGCCATGTAATAGGCGCAGCTGGCGAAGTCGAACGCCTCGCATTCCAGCGGCAGGTCAAAGCGCTTGGCCGCCGCTTTCAGCACGCGCAACCCCTCCGGCACGACCTCGAGGCCGATCCCGTCACCCGGCAACACCGCTATCTTGTAGGTCATTGTCGTTATCCTCAGCCGTGCTTGATGGCGACGGTTTTCAGTTGCGTATAACTCTTCAACCCCTCGAAGCCCTTCTCGCGGCCATGGCCGGAGCGTCGCACCCCGCCGAACGGCAACTCGATCCCGCCGGCGGCGCCGTAGTTGTTGACGAACACCTGACCGCTGCGGATGCGCTTGGCCAGGCGCAGCTGGCGTCCGCCGTCGCGGGTCCAGATGCCGGCGCACAGACCGAAGTCGGTGGCATTGGCCAGACGCACGGCATCGTCCTCGTCGTCGAAGCGCTGCACCGCCAGCACCGGACCGAACAGCTCCTCGCGCACCACGTCGTGATACTCGGGAATGTCGACGAGCATCTGCGGCACCACGAAGTGACCGCCGCCGGGCGCGCCCCCGGCCACTTGACCGGCGGCCGCGACACGAATGCCATCGTCCTTCGCCGCGGCGAGCCGCACCTCGAGTTTTTCGCGCTGGCGGGCATTGATCAGCGGGCCACAATCCGGGTCCTTCTCGCCGGCATCGCAACGCAGCGCCGAGAAACGCTCGGCAAGAGCGGCAATCACTGCGTCGTAGCAGCTCGCTTCGACCAGCAAGCGGCTGCCCGCCGAGCAGGTCTGGCCGGCGTTCTGGATGATGCCGCGCACTACCGCCGCCAGTGCAGTGTCGAGATCGGCATCGGCGAACACCACCTGCGGGGACTTGCCGCCCAGCTCCATGGTCACGGGCACGTGGTTGGCCGCTGCCGCCTGGGTGACCCGCGTGCCGGTGGCCGGTGAGCCGGTGAACGACAGATGATCGATCAGCGCATGCGCCGACAATGCCGCGCCCGCCTCACTGCCCAGGCCGGGAATCACGTTGAGCACGCCGGGCGGCAGGCCACAGCGCACAGCGATCTGGGCCAGGCGCAGCACGCTCAGGCAGGCGTCCTCGGCGGGCTTGAGGACCACGCTGTTGCCGGCGGCCAGCGCGGCGGCCACGCAGCGCCCGAAGATCTGCGCCGGGTAGTTCCAGGGAATGATCTGGGCACAGACGCCGAACGGCTCGCGCAGGGTCAGCACCGTAAAGTCGTTCTCGAACGGGATCGTCTCGCCATGAAGCTTGTCGGCGGCACCGGCATAGAAGCGGAAGTAGCGTGCGCAGACGGCGATGTCGCCCTTGGCCTGGCTCATCGGCTTGCCGGTATCGGCGCATTCCAGCGCGGCCAGCGCCTCGGCATCGGTGTCGATGGCGGCGGCGAAGGCAAACAGCCACTCGCCGCGCTGGCGGGCCGACCAGCGATGCCATTCGCCCAGTTTGCCGTCGAAGGCGCACCGTGCGGCCCTCACGGCCTCCTCGACATGCTCCGCCCCGCAACGGGCGATCTCGGTGAGCGTCTCGCCGGTGGCCGGCGCTTCCACACGCAGCGTATGGGGGGTCGTTACCCACTCGCCGGCAATCAGCGCAGCGCGGGGTGGCATCTCGGGTAGCTCATGCATGGTTGCTTTCCTCGCTCAGTAAAGAAGATCGACCAACCCCAGCGAGATCCAGGGCAGATAGGTAATCGCCATCAGACAGGCCAGAACCACCAGCACGAAACGCAGCAACCAGGGGATCAGCTGATCGATGGATAGCTTGGCCACCGCACAGGCGGCGAACAGATTGACGCCCAGCGGCGGCGTGAACATGCCCAAGGCCAGGTTGACGACGACGATCAGACCGAAGTGCACCGGATCGATGCCGTACTGCACGGCAATGGGTGTAAAGATCGGTGCCAGCACCAGGATCGCGGCCGAGGTCTCGATGAACATCCCCACCATCAGCAGCATCACGTTGACCGCGAGCAGGAATGCCACCGGGCTATCGAAGACTTGGGTTACCCAGGCAGCCACATCAGAAGGCAGTCCCGAACGACTGATCAGAAAGCTGAACAGTGTAGCGGCAGCGATTATCAACATGATGGTCGTAGTCGAAATCACACTCTGCTTGAAGATTGGCCATAGATCATCGAAGCCTAGTTCGCGGTAGACCAGCCCACCGACGATAAGCGCATAGACGACAGCTACCGCCGAGGCCTCGGTGGGTGTGAATACACCGCCGTAGATGCCGCCGATGACCACCACCGGCATCAGCATTGCCGCCCAGGCCCGCCGGAAGGCAGTGGTGAAATCGTGACGCTCCTCACGATCCCGCAAGCCGTATCCGCGGACCTTGCAGAACAAGTACAAAAACAGCAGCAGCGATCCGCCAATTAATAGCCCCGGCCCAATGCCAGCGATGAACAGCCGCCCGATCGAGGTGTCGGTGCTGACGCCATACAGAATCAGCGGTATCGATGGCGGAATCAGCACGCCCAGTTCGGCGGACGAGGCCTGAATCGAGGCCGCTAGCGGACGTGGATAGTCATGTTTGACCATCGCCGGGATCAGGATCGAGCCGATGGCAAACGTCGTCGCGACACTCGACCCGGACACCGCGGCGAACATCATGCAGGTCAGCACGCAGGTCATCGCCAGCCCGCCCTGCAGCCCACCAACGATTGACTTGGCGAGATCCACCAGACGCTGCGAGATGCCCCCGGCCGCCATCAAGTTGCCCGCCAGAATAAAGAATGGGATCGCCATCAGCGGAAAACTGTCGATTCCGACAAACATTTGCTGCGGCACCATCAACAGCGGCAGCCGCGAGAAGAATTCGATGCCGATGATCGAGGCCAGCAGGATGGACACGGCAATGGGCACGCCCAGGCCGAAAAGGATAATCAGCGAGAGACCGATGGCCAGGTTCATGAGCGCACCCTCCCGGTAGTCGCCGCCGGTTTGACGGAATTCTGCAGCGTGTCACCTTGCGGCGCCTGTCTAGCAGGAGCTGCGGAGATCTCCGGCTTCTTCTCGGGCGGTGCCTCGGCCTCGGCGGGGCCGATCGGTTCGCGTCGGGTCACTTGAGCGGCGATGCGCGCCAGTACTGCGAGCACCGAGAAGGCAGCTCCTACGGGGATGGCGGCGTATGCCCAGGCGATCGAAATTCCCATGCCCGACAATGTCTGTGAGCTTACTCGGATCGTCATTAGCGTGCCGAAATAGACCAGAATCGTCAGCACGACAAGACAGCCGAACGCGACCAGCAGTTCGAGCCATACCAAGGCCCGTGCCGGTACCAGCTTGTAGATGACTTCCACCGCCATCATGTAGCCCCCGCGGAAGCAGGCCGCCGCACCCAGGAACACGCACCAGATCATTGCCGAACGCGACATCACCTCGGACCAGGTCGACGGAGCATTAAATACGAAACGCGTCAGCACCTGGTAGAAGCCCAGCGACACCGAGATGATCAGCATCACCACGGCGGCTATCAGCGCGATGCGTGACGTGAAGCGTTCAAGGCGCAGGAAGAGTTCCAGCATGGCAGTCACCTTGTATCAGCCACCCCACGCGGGGGTGGCAAGGTTTCTAAAGTACTTAGGGCCTGTTGACGTTTCGTCGCGGCCGCGACGGAGGCCCATTGGGTGTAGAACAAGGCATGAGGAGCGTGGTTTGGTTATTCCCAATGAGCGACGAATAACGCAGTACTGCGCCCCATGGACCCCGTCCCGTTGGGTTGCGCGTCAAAGGACGCCATGCGGCGCAGCAACGCGGTTCACGCTGAAACGTCAACAGGCCCTAGTTGCTGCTGGCCAGGCACTCGCTGTTGCGAATCCGGTCGAGCATTTTGCTACCATATTGGTCGGTGTAAACTGAGTAGGAAGGCTCAACGGCCTGCTGAAACTGTGATTTGTCGATATTCTCGACCACCTCCACGCCCTTTTCCTTGAGCGCCTCGACGCCCTCGGTCTCAAGGCGCGACACTTCGGCACGCGTAGCCTCGGCGCCGGCCTTGGCAGCCTGCTTGAACCAGCCCTTTTCCTCTTCGCTGAGGCCATCCCATAGCACTGGCGAGGCAAGCATCACCGCCGGTGAATAGACGTGACCGGTCAACGACAGGTAATCCTGGACCTCCCACAGGTTGCTGGTCAGAATCACCGAGATGGGATTTTCCTGACCATCGACAGTACCCTGCTGCAGCGCCGTGAATAGCTCAGGGAAGGCCATCGGGGTGGGACGTACGCCCATCTCCTCGAAGGCGGCCATATGCATCTTGTTTTCCATGGTGCGAATCTTCAGGCCGGCGGCATCCTCGGGCGTCTTGACCGGACGCACATTATTGGTCAGATGACGGAAGCCATTCTCGGTCCAGGCCAGACCGACCAGGTTATTTTCACCAATCTTATCGAGCAGATCCTGACCAACCGGACCATCCAGTACGCAGCGCGCCTGGTCATAGTTGGCGAACAGAAACGGCAGGTCGAGCACATAGGTCTCGGGTACGAAGTTGCCGAGCGGCCCCGTCGAGGTGATGACTGTATCGATGGTGCCGATCTGCAGCCCTTCGATCATGGCACGTTCGCCGCCCAGGGCGCCGGAAGGGTACTCCTCGACAACGAACTCGCCGTCGCTGAGCTTCTCCAGGGTCTTCTTGAAGGCGTCAACACCGACCGAATAATGGGAATTGTCGGAAGTGGTATGTCCAACCGAGACGGTCTGGGCCGCCAGTGCATTAAAGCTGGCTGTGGCCAGCGTGGCCCCGGCAAGCCCGACGATAACAGTGTTCAGAGCGGTGCGTGCATAGTGAGCTGTCATTGTTGTTTCCTCTTTTAGCGTTGCGCTTCTGGATGATGGCGGCCAAGCCGCCAGATGAACTGTTATGATTATCGGGATCGTTCTCTGGGTGTTTCCTGCTCGGTGATGAAGATGCGTACGATCTCGTGGAAATCGCGATCCCCTACAAAGCCAAGCCGCTCGGCTCGCTGTGTCTCGAAGCGCGCCGGCCAGCTGGCGACGATGGATTCGATGCGCGGGTCGGGCTCGTGACTAACCCGAGCCAGGGCCTCTTCCCCGCCCAGCTCGCGCAGCACTTCGAGCATCGCAGCGACACTCACGGTCAACCCCGGCAGCATCATGCTCCGGTAGGGTGCCAACGCGTCGCCCGGGAGAGTGGCGGCATGCAGCAGCGCGTCGATGACGCGCCCCGGCGACATCACGAACAGCTCAAGCTCGGTGGGCACCGGGCACACGGTCGATTCGCCGCCCAGCGGCTCGCGCAGGATGCTCGAGGCAAAGCTGGAGGCGGCGGCGTTGGGTCGCCCCGGGCGTACCACAATGGTCGGCAGACGCAGCACGCAGCCATCAACCAGGCCGCGCCGGCTGTAGTCGTTGATCAATAGCTCGCACATGGCCTTCTGGGTGCCGTAGGAGCTCTGCGGCGTCAGTGCCGTCATGTCGTCGAGCACCGCCGGTAGCTCACCGCCATAGACGGCCACCGAGCTGGCCATGACCAGACGTGTGTCGGCGAGACCGGCCGCACGGCACCCTTCCAGCAGTGCGCGCGTGGCGTCGAAATTGACCTGCATACCCAGATCCAGGTCGGCCTCGGCCGCCGAACTGACTACGGCAGCGAGGTGATAGATGAGCGCGGGACGCTCGCCGAGCAGGCTATCCAGGGCGCCGGGGCGGGTAATGTCCAGGGCCCGGCAGTCGAGCGTGATGCGCTCGTGGGCCGGCGCTGCCGGCGCGACCCGATCGACGAGCGTCAGGCGCGTCAGCGCCTTGCCGTTGACCTCGCCGCGCTCGAGTAGCGTCCTGGTCAGGCGTTGGCCGAGAAAGCCGGCGGCGCCGGTGATCAATACATGCATCGTCTCTCCTTGTCGTTGTTCGTCACGCACTCGTGGTTACCACTGGTTTATCAAGCCTGCAGGCCATAGGCCTTGCCCCATTTCAGCCCCGTGACAGTCTCCGCCGTCGGCTGGTATTCGCAGCCCACCCAGCCGTCGTAGCCCAGCGCCGCCAGGCGCTCGAGCACCGCCGGATAGTTCACTTCGCCGACATCCGGTTCGTGGCGCCCCGGTACGCCGGCGATCTGCACGTGCCCGAGATAGGGCAACTGCGCCTCGAGATTGGCGAACAGGTTTCCCTCGCTCATCTGGCAGTGATAGACGTCGAACTGCACGCGCAGGTTGTCGGCGCCGACCCGTCCCAGCACCTCGCGGGCCTGGGCCTGGCGGTCGAGGAAGTACCCCGGCATGTCGTGGGTATTGATCGGTTCGATGAGCAGGGTCCGCCCGATCCGGGCCAGTTCCGCCGCGGCATGGCGCAGGTTGTCGATGTAGGTGCTCAGGTGCGCTTCCCGCGTGGCCTCGTCGGCCTCCGCCGGCAGCAGCCCGGCCATGGCGTGCAGGCGCGGGCAGTCGAGGGCCTCGGCGTAGCGCAGCGCCTCGCTGACGCTGTCGCGAAACTCGGCCTCGCGCCCCGGCAGGCTGGCCAGGCCGCGTTCGCCCGCGTCCCAGTCGCCCGGCGGCAGGTTGAACAGCACCTGTTGCAGGCCGTTGTCGCCCAGGGCGGCACGCAGCTCGCGCGGCTCATGGGCGTAGGGAAACAGGTACTCGACGCCACGGAACCCGGCCTTGGCCGCCACCGCGAAGCGCTCGGGAAAGGCGTGCTCGGTGAACAGCATGCTGAGATTGGCGGCCAGTCGGATCATCGGTTCCCTCGTGTCTTGTCGTTGTCGTCGTATCGGATCGCTCAGTCACGCGGAAAACGCGCCTCGAGTTCGTCCACCTGTTTCGGCGTCAGGCAGCGCGGGTTCTGGCCGCGCAGCAGCAGAAACAGCTTGGCGGTTTCCTCGAGTTCCTCGGTGGCGTAGACCGCCGCCTCCAGCGACTTGCCCGCCACCACCGGGCCGTGGTTGGCCAGCAGCACGGCGCTGTGGCGACCGGCCAGCCCCTTCACCGCGTCGCCCAGGGCGGTATCGCCGGGCAGGTGGTACGGCACCAGCGGCAGCCGGCCGACGCGCATCACGTAGTAGGCGGTGAGCGGTGGAATGCAGTCGTCGGTGTCGATGTCCGGCAGGCACGACACCGCCACCGAATGGGTCGAGTGCAGGTGCACGATGGCCTGCGACCGGGGGCGCTCGGCGTACATCGCCATGTGCAGGAAGCTTTCCTTGGTGGGCTTGTCGCCGCCGAGTAGCCCCCCGTCGCGGTCGAGCCGCGAGATGCGCGCCGGGTCGAGCCGCCCCAGGCAGGCGTTGGTCGGCGTCATCAGCCAGCCGCCGTCATCGAGGCGCACGCTGATATTGCCGCTGGAGCCCATGGTCAGGCCGCGGTCGAACAGCGACTTGCCATGGGTGACGATCTGTTCGCGCAGGCGGTTGTCGGCGTGGCGGCTCATGACGTCGCTCCCGGGCCGAGGACCGCGAAGGCCCGGGTGAAAAAGTCGACCCCACCGAAGTTGCCGGACTTGAGCGCCAGCGACAGCGGCGCCTCTCGCCCGGCCACTTGAGTCTGCGTCCACGGCACGCCGGGGTCGATCTGCCCGCCGAGGCGCAGCTCGCTCACCCCCAGCGCCGACACCACCGCACCGGCGGTCTCGCCGCCGGCCACCACCAGCCGGCCGACACCGGCGCCGACCAGTTCGCGGGCCAGCCGGGCCATGGCGCGTTCGACCAGCTCGCCGGCCTGCGCCGCACCCAAACGCTGCTGGGCCTGCTCGACCCGCTCGGGCGGTGCCGAGGCATGGATCAGCACCGGCGTCATCTCGCTCAGGCGTTGGCGGGCAAATACCAGCGCTCCCTCGATCTGGGCATCGCCCTCGGCCAGGGCCAGCGGATCCAGCGCAAAGCCCTCATACGTGCGCAGAAAATGCTCGACCTGGCCCAGCGTGGCCCGCGAACAGCTTCCCGACAGCACCAGGGCCGCGCCACTCGGCGTCGCCAGTTGGCCGGCATTGGCGACCGGCGCCAGCCAGCCGCGCTGGCGATAGACCCCGGGCAGGGCCTGGCCCAGCCCCGACCCGCCGGTGACCAAGGGCAGGTCGGCCAGCGTCTCGGCGAGGACGCTCAGGTCGTTGTCATCGAGGGTGTCGCAGATCACATGACGAATGCCCTCATGCTGCAGCTCGGCCAGGCGCGCCTGGGCGGCCTCGGTGCCCTGGGCCAGGGTGGCATGGGCGAGCAAACCGACCGGATGCGGTGTCTGCCGGGCCAGCACGCGCACCAGGTCGGCGTCCTGCATGGGGTTCAAGGGGTGATGCTGCATGCCGCTGTCGTTGAGCAGTCGATCACCGACGAACAGATGGCCCTGGTAGACGGTGCGTCCGTTGACCGGAAACGCCGGCACCATCACCGTCTGCTCGCCTTGCACGCGCTCTTGCTGGGTCGCCCAAAGACGCTCTTGTTGGATCGCCCGAAGACGCTCAAGCAGGGCATCGGCGACCGGGCCGATATTGCCGCGCGGCGTGGAGTCGAACGTCGAGCAGTACTTGAAGTAGAACTGGCGTGCACCCTGCGCCTGCAGCCAGGCAAGTGC
The DNA here is from genome assembly GCF_021151495.1 of Halomonas sp. IOP_31. NCBI lineage: Bacteria > Pseudomonadati > Pseudomonadota > Gammaproteobacteria > Oceanospirillales > Halomonadaceae > Halomonas > Halomonas sp. IOP_31. Next base: position 72,985 of record NZ_JAIRBP010000010.1, read on the forward strand.
CGCCAGCGAATCGTTCACGGCCTGTTCCACGGGGCAGGAGCGCGATTTGAGCGCCACCACCACGGCGTCGACGTCGACGACGTCGAGCGCGTGATCGGGAACGCCGATGGTCTGGATGCAGCGCATGCCGGCTCGGACTAGATTATTGGCCAGATCGGTGGCGCCGGTGAAATCGTCGGCAATGGCGCCGAGAACGAGGCTCATGTGCCGCCCTCCGCATCGTTGGCGGCGGGCAGCGTGATTCCGGACAGGCGCTGGTAGACCTTGACGACGGCCGAGTCGTCCTCGCGCCCGAACCCGGCACCACTGGCAGCGGTGAACTGCTGCAGGGCGCTGGATGCCACCGGCATGCAGAAGGCCAGCTCGCGCCCGGCCTGGTGCACGATATTGAGATCCTTGACGAAGATATCCACGGTTGAAAGCGGCGTGTAATCGCCCTTGAGGATGTGCGGCACGCGATTCTCGAACATCCAGGAGTTGCCCGCCGAATGTGTGATCACATCAAAGAGCGTGTCGGGGTCGATTCCCATGCGAATGCCCAGCGCCATGGCCTCGGTGGCGGCGGCGATATGCACCCCGGCCAGCAACTGATTGACCAGCTTGACGCTGGAGCCGGCACCGGGGGCATCGCCCAGGCGATGGACCGTCTCGGCCATGGCGTCGAGGACCGGCTTGGCCTTGGCGTAGGCCGCTTCGCTACCCGAGGCCATCACCGACAGCCGCCCTTGGCGCGCCTTGACCGCCCCGCCACTGATCGGAGCATCAAGCATCAGCAAGCCGACGGCGTCGAGCCGTTCGCCAAGCGCCTTGGCATAGCTTGGCGCCACCGTGGCGCACTGCATTACCACGCTGCCCGAAGCCAGCCGATTCACCACACCTGTTTCGCCGAACAGCACCGACTCGACCTGCTCCGCGTTGACTACGATCACCAACACGACGCTACAACGCCTCGCCAGCTCGGCCGGCGTGTCCACGCTGGTACCGCCTCGGGACTCGAAGGCCTCCCGGGCGACATCGCTGATATCGCAGCCGATCACCGCCAGCCCGGCCTCGAGCAGGGCCGTGGCCGTGCCCAGCCCCATGGCCCCCAGGCCGATGACTCCTACTGTTTCGGCGTGCGACGCGCGCTCAACCATCTGGCGGTCTCCCCTATTGTCATATTGTGATGGGATTTGAATGTTAGCGCTAACATCTGGTTTAGATTACCCTCTCAGAACGCGCAAGCGTTGGAAATAGGAGCACGACCAATGTCTAATTCAAAAGCGTCGGAGCGTCGCAAGCGACGGGGTGCCGACAATCCCACCCTGGCCGATGTCGCCCGCGAATCGGGGGTCTCCACGATCACCGTCTCGCGCGTGCTCAACTCTCCCGTCAGCGTGCGCCAGGCCACCCGCGAGCGCGTCGAGGCCGCCATCGAACGGGTCGGCTACGTGCGCAACATGCTCGCCGGCAGCCTGGCCTCGGCTAATTCACGCTTCATTGCGGTAATCGTACCGTCGCTGTCCAACGTGGTGTTCATCGAGGTCATCCATGGCCTGCAGACCACCTTCGAGAAGCATGGCTACCAGATCCTGCTCGGCAATACCGAGTACGACATGCGCCGTGAGCACGAACTGGTACAGACCTTTCTCGGCTGGTCCTCATCCGCCCTGGTGATTACCGGGTTACGCCACGACGAAGCCTGCACTGCCATGCTCAGGCGCTGGCAGAAGCCGGTCATGGAGATCATGGAACTCGGTCAGGGTATCGACCTCAACGTCGGCCTGTCGCACTACGCTGCCGGGCGCTGCATGGCGCAGCATCTGCTCGACCGAGGGTATCGGCGTATCGTGTATGCCGGTGCGCAGATGGAAGGCAACTATCGCGCCCGACTGCGCTACGACGGCCATCGCGATCTGCTGCAGCAGTACGGTCTGGAAGCGCCATTGGAGGAATGGCCGGACGTCAGCGCGCTGGAAATTGGCGCCAAGGCGTTGCGCCACGTGATGGTTCAGCGGTCAGGCACCGAGGCCATTCACTTCGCCGACGATACCCTGGCCACCGGCGCCATTCTGGATGCCAACCGGACGGGAATCCGCGTACCCGACGACGTTGCCATTGCCGGTTTCACCGGGTTGCCCTTCGGCCAGCACATCACCCCCCGATTGACGACGATCGTGTCGCCGCGAGAGGCCATCGGCCGCATTGCCGCGGAGCAGGTCATCGCACGCATCAAGGGACAGGCCGTGAAACCATCGGTTTACGATGTCGGTTTCGAACTTTGCGTGGGAGAAAGCGCATAGCACGGCAACCGTTGCTCCCGCTCAAACGGCCATAGGATGGCACTCAGGCCTCCGCCACGAAGACGCTGACCCGATGTAGCAGCCGATGCTTCTTCGTCGACGCTCGAAAAAAATTCTTCAACGCCGTGAAACCCACAACCATGCGGCCTGACGAAAACAGCGTTGACCCCGCCGCAAAGAGTCACAAGTTACCCACAGGTTATTCACTTGCCGACAGTCAAAAGCCACATTATCTTGTGCTCTTACATGGCATGACCACAATATACTGTGACACCTGGCAATTCAGAAAAAACCCTGTCAATGGTCCTTAACGCGCTGAAACCGTCGCCTTTTTGGCCTCGAAGCACCCTGGACAGCGTTTTCATTTCACCATCTCACTAACGGAACCCGGCATCATGGAAACCACACTCGATCCCGGCAAGACGGCCCTGAACACGACTGCACCGAAACAGCTGCGCGTCATCAAGCGCGGCGGCGGCGGCGCCGCGTTCGACGCCAGCAAGATTTCCGTGGCCATGACCAAGGCCTTCATCGCGGTCGAGGGTGACAATGCCGGAACTTCGTCGCGGGTCCGCGACTTCGTCGCCGAGGCCACCGCGCAGATCGCCGAGGCCTTCCAGCGCCGCATGCCCGACGGCGGCACGCTGCACATCGAGGACATCCAGGACCAGGTCGAGCTGGCGCTGATGCGCGCCGGCGAGCAGAAGGTCGCGCGCGCCTACGTGCTCTATCGCGAGGAGCATGCCCGTGCTCGCCAGGCCAGCGGCGGCGATATCCAAAAGCCGCACCCGACGCTCAACGTCACCCTCGCCGACGGCAGCGTCCGTCCGCTCGACCTGGGCCGTGTCGAGACGCTGGTGAATGACGCCTGCGCCGAGCTCGACAACGTCGATGCCAAGAAGATCGTCGACGACTCGCTGAAGAATCTCTACGACGGCGTGTCGCTGGACGGCGTGGCCACCGCGCTGATGATGACCGCGCGCACGCTGGTCGAGAAGGAGCCCAACTACACCTACGTCACCGCGCGGCTATTGCAGGACAACCTGCGCCGCGAGGCGCTCTCGTTCCTGGGCATCGCCGAGGAGGCCACCTACCAGGAGATGGCCGAGTTCTACAAGCCGGCCTTCAAGGCCTACATCGCCAAGGGCATCGAGTTCGAACAGCTCGACCCGCAGCTTGCCGAGTTCGACCTCGAACGTCTCGGCGATGCGCTCGATCACGGCCGCGACAACCAGTTCACCTATCTCGGCCTGCAGACGCTCTACGATCGTTACTTCATCCATCGCGACGATGTGCGCTACGAACTGCCGCAGGTGATGTTCATGCGCGTCGCCATGGGCCTGGCGCTCAACGAGGACGACCGCGAAGCGCGCGCCATCGAGTTCTACGAGCTGCTGTCGAGCTTCGACTACATGGCCTCGACGCCGACGCTGTTCAACGCCGGCACCGTGCGCAGCCAGCTTTCCAGCTGCTACCTGACCACCGTGCCCGACCAGCTCGACGGCATCTACAGCGCGATCCGCGACAACGCCCTGCTCTCCAAGTGGGCCGGCGGGCTGGGCAACGACTGGACGCCGGTGCGCGCGCTGGGCTCCTACATCAAGGGCACCAACGGCAAGAGCCAGGGCGTGGTGCCGTTCCTCAAGGTGGTCAACGACACCGCCGTCGCCGTCAACCAGGGCGGCAAGCGCAAGGGCGCGGTGTGCGCCTATCTCGAGACCTGGCACCTGGACATCGAGGAGTTCATCGAGCTGCGCAAGAACACCGGCGACGACCGCCGCCGCACCCACGACATGAACACCGCCAACTGGGTGCCGGACCTGTTCATGAAGCGGGTGTTCGACGACCAGGAGTGGACGCTGTTCTCTCCCTCCACCTGCCCGGACCTGCACGACCTGTACGGCGCCGCCTTCGAGAAGCGCTACGCCGAGTACGAGGCGATGACCTACACCGGCCAACTCACGCTCTACAAGCGCGTCAAGGCCAAGGACCTGTGGCGCAAGATGCTGTCGATGCTGTTCGAGACCGGCCACCCGTGGGTCACCTTCAAGGATCCCTGCAACCTGCGCAGCCCGCAGCAGCACGCCGGCGTGGTCCACAGCTCCAACCTGTGCACCGAGATCACCCTGAACACCAGTGCCGACGAGATCGCGGTCTGCAACCTGGGCTCGATCAACCTTTCCCAGCACGTCGTCGACGGCGTGTTCGACGGCGACAAGCTCGGCAAGACCGTGCGCACCGCCGTGCGGATGCTCGATAACGTCATCGACATCAACTACTACGCGGTGCCGCAGGCCAGGAACTCCAACTTCAAGCATCGCCCGGTGGGGCTCGGCATCATGGGTTTCCAGGATGCGCTGTACAAGCAGGGCATCGCCTACGCCTCCGACGCCGCGGTGAGCTTCGCCGACACCTCCATGGAACTGGTCAGCTATCACGCCATCGAGGCCTCCTCGGATCTCGCCGCCGAGCGCGGCCAGTACCAGAGCTACGATGGCTCGTTGTGGAGTCAGGGCATCCTGCCCATCGACTCGATCGACAAGCTGAAACAGGAGCGCGGCGCCGACTACATCGAAGTCGACACCTCGACCACCCGGGACTGGGACCGTATCCGCGCCAAGCTCGCCAGCCAGGGCATGCGCAACTCCAACGTGATGGCGATCGCGCCCACCGCGACGATCTCCAACATCTGCGGCGTCTCGCAGTCGATCGAGCCGACCTATCAGAACCTGTTCGTCAAGTCGAACCTGTCCGGCGAGTTCACCGTGGTCAACGCCCACATGGTCAACGACCTCAAGGCGCGCGGCCTGTGGGACGAGGTGATGATCAACGACCTCAAGTACTACGACGGTTCGTTACAGCCCATCGACCGCGTGCCGGACGATCTCAAGGCGCGCTACGCCACCGCCTTCGAGGTCGAGCCCAAGTGGCTGGTGGATGCCGCCTCGCGTCGCCAGAAGTGGATCGACCAGGCCCAGTCGCTGAACCTGTACATCGCCGGGGTCTCGGGCAAGAAGCTCGACGTCACCTACCGCATGGCCTGGTATCGCGGCCTCAAGACCACCTACTACCTGCGCGCGCTGAGCGCCTCGGCGGTCGAGAAGTCCACCGTCGATCGCGGCCGACTCAACGCCGTGGGCAACGGCAGTGCCCCAACGCCCGAGCCGAGCGCCGCGCAGCCGGCCGCATCGGCCGCACCCACGGCCAGCGCCGGCACCCAGGAAGCGCGCGGTATCGACGACTTCCTCACCGGCAAGGGCGGCAGCGGCTCCCGCGCGCCCTCGGCCGGGGAGATCGACGAACTGGGCTGCGAGGCCTGCCAGTAACCCGGCCACGAGCTTCGGGCAGCGAGCCGCTCGTAGCTCGTAGCTCGTAGCTCGTAGCTCGTAGCTCGTAGCTCACACAGTCTAGCCACCGGCGTCATGCCCTGACGCCGCCAGCGAAAGAACAGGACAGCCATATGTTGAACTGGGACGAATTCCACGAAGACGACACGCCCGCCGCCGAACAGGCCAAGCCACAGCCGGCCGCGCCGAAGCCGGCCGCGCCGAAGCCGGCTGCACCGAAGCCAGCCGTGCAGGACGCCGTCGCGGAGAGCGCCAGCCGCTATCAGGTCGGCGACAACGAGCGCCTGGCACGCGCCAGGCAATCGCTGGAAGAGCTCGACGTCGCCGCCGGCCTGGAAGAGCTCGAGATGGGCGCGGCGCGCATCGAGGTCGACGACAAGACGATGATCAACGCCCGCGCCGATCTCAACCAGCTGGTGCCCTTCAAGTACGACTGGGCCTGGCAGAAGTATCTCGACGGCTCCGCCAACCACTGGATGCCGCAAGAGATCAACATGAACGCCGACATCGCGCTGTGGAAGAGCACCGACGGCCTGACCGCCGACGAGCGGCGCATCGTCGAGCGCAGCCTGGGCTACTTCTCCACCGCCGATTCGCTGGTCGCCAACAACCTGGTGCTGGCGGTCTACCGGCTGATCACCAACCCCGAATGCCGCCAGTACCTGCTGCGCCAGGCCTTCGAGGAAGCGATCCACACCCACGCCTACCAGTACTGCGTGGAATCGCTGGGCATGGACGAAGGCGAAGTCTTCAACATGTACCGCGAAGTGCCCTCGGTCGCCGCCAAGGCCGCCTGGAGCCTCAAGCACACCCAGTCGCTGTCGCGCCCGGACTTCCAGACCGGCACCCCGGAGACCGACCAGGAGCTGCTGCGCAACCTGATCGCCTTCTATTGCGTCACCGAGGGCATCTTCTTCTACTGCGGCTTCAGCCAGATCCTGTCGATGGGCCGGCGCAACAAGATGACCGGCGTCGCCGAGCAGTTCCAGTACATCCTGCGCGACGAGTCGATGCACCTGAACTTCGGCGTCGACATGATCAACCAGATCAAGATCGAGAACCCCGACCTGTGGACGCCCGCGTTCCAGGACGAGGTCACCCAGATGATCCTCGAGGGCACCGAGCTGGAAGTCGCCTATGCCCGCGACACCATGCCCCGCGGCGTGCTGGGCATGAACGCGGCGATCATGGAGGAATACCTGCACTTCATCTGCAACCGCCGCCTGGCCCAGATCGGCCTGAAGGAGCAGTTCCCCGGCGCCAGCAATCCCTTCCCGTGGATGAGCGAGATCATCGACCTGCGCAAGGAGAAGAACTTCTTCGAGACCCGGGTCACCGAATACCAGGTCGGCGGTGCGCTGAGCTGGGATTAATCGCCCTTTATCGACGACGGAATGGGCCATGCCGACGCATGGCCCATTTTATTGCGCGGGCGTCGATCATGGTCAAAGCCACCGGCCGACGCTAGCCTTTAGTGCCACGAAAGCGCCACGAATCAGCAAAGGATCACAGCATGCAACTCGGCATCATCGGACTCGGCCGCATGGGCGGCAACATCGCCCGTCGCCTGATGGGCAAGGGCCACGAGATCGTCGCCTACGACCAGAACACTCAGGCCGTCGACGCCCTGACCCGGGATGGCGCCAGCGGCGCCAAGAGCCTGACCGAGCTGGTCGCCAACCTGGCCAAGCCACGTGCGGTATGGGTGATGCTGCCGGCCGGCGAGGCCACCGAGACGACGATCATGGCGCTTGCCGAGGTGATGGACGCAGACGACGTGATCATCGACGGCGGCAACAGCTTCTACAAGGACGACATCCGCCGCGCCCGGACCCTCAGGGAACAGGCCATCCACTACGTCGACGTCGGCACCTCCGGCGGCGTGTGGGGGCTCGAGCGCGGCTACTGCATGATGGTCGGCGCCGAGCGTGCGATCTTCGAGCGCCTCGATGCGCTGTTCGACAGCCTGGCCCCCGGTTACGGCACCATCGAGCGCACCCAGGGCCGCCATGCACCCGACGACCGGGCCGAACGCGGCTATATCCATGCCGGCCCGGTAGGCGCCGGGCACTTCGTCAAGATGGTCCACAACGGCATCGAGTACGGCCTGATGCAGGCCTATGCCGAAGGCTTCGACATCATGAAGACCAAGTCGTCGCCGGCGTTGCCCGAAGAGGAGCGCTTCGAGCTTGACCTGGCCGACATCGCCGAAGTCTGGCGGCGCGGCAGTGTGGTTTCTTCCTGGCTACTCGACCTGACCGCCCAGGCGCTGGCCGGCGATGACCGGCTCGACAACTTCACCGGCGCGGTCGCCGACAGTGGCGAAGGGCGCTGGACCATTGACGCCGCGGTCGAACAGGGCGTGCCCACCCCGGTACTGGCCAACGCTCTGTTCGCGCGTTTCAACTCGCGCAAGGACAGCACCTACGCCAATCGTTTGCTCTCAGCGATGCGCTTCGGTTTCGGCGGCCACGTCGAACCGCCCTCGCAGTAACCTCGGCACGCGCTGGCCGCGGTATCGCTAGGGATATCAATCGCCTACCCCAAGCGTCCGCTGCCAGCGCTTTTCAAGCGGACCAAGGCCGCTGGGCCCGAACAGTGCGCACGATTCGCCCCGATACCAGGCCCACATCTGATCGCCATAGCTATAGTGCCACTACTCGCTGGGCAGGTTGGTAAAGCCGGCATCAACCATGGCGTGGTAAAGCACTCGCCGCCGATCACGGTGCTGCGCGGCTCCTTGCCATGGATTGCATAATGCCTGCCTCGCTCAGCGTGCCAATGTCATGATTCAAGCTTCTCCCACACTTCGATTGCTGCCGCGAGATCCTCGAGCGACGCACCGACCGACTTGAACAAGGTCACCGCTTGCGAGCTACTGCGCCCCGGCGAGGCGCCACTGATCAATTCACGCAACTCGCCACGAATATCACCGAATTGGAAATCGCCCTCTTCAATGGCGTGGTGAATATCACCAGCTTCACCTTTGGCCCCCTCATACGTATCGACGAATACCTCCGCACGGCTCAGACATGCGCCGTCGCTTTCACGCATGGTCGGGCGAAATGCACCCACCAGGTCCAGATGCGTACCGGGGTGTAGCCACTCGCCGCGAATCAGCGGCTGGCTGCTCAGTGTCGCGCAACTGACGATGTCGGCCGAGGCAACCGCCTCGTCTAGCGACGTGACCACCTCACAGTCGAAGCGGTCCGCGTAAGCCTCGGCGAGATGTTGCGCCTTCTCCGGGTGGCGCCCCCAAATCTTGACGCGTGAGATAGGACGCACGGCGGCGTGCGCTTCGATCAGCATGGGCGCCAGCTTGCCGGTGCCGACCATCACTAGCGTCTTGGCATCCTCACGAGACAGATGCCGACTGGCGACCGCCGAGGCAGCGGCGGTACGCCGGCGAGTCAATTCGCTACCTTCGATACAGGCCAGTGGTTGGCCTGTATCCCCATCGCACAACAGGTAGACGCCCGAGATCGCCGGCAAGCCTCGGTCGGCATTGTGGGGAAAGACATTCACCATTTTCGTGCCGATATAGCCTGCTTTCTGCCACGCCGGCATCAATAGCAAGGTCGCCTCTCCCGCGTCGCGCGGGATGGCGTGATGGTGGCGCAACGGCGTTTCGATACTGCCGTCGAAACACGCTTCCAGGCGCTCGATCAACGCCGGCCATGCCAAGGCGTCGCTGACCTCCTGCGCGGATACTGTACGCATCTTACTCTCCTGTGGTTGCTGCAATCGCCATATCGCACAGAAGACACTGCACGATTGCAGCGGCGAAAGAATGAAGGACCCAACGGCCAGCGCTATTTATCACGCGGAGAGTCAATGACCGGGACCCGGCAGCTCCCCATATAAAACTCAACAGTCCCTGTGCCAAATTAGAACAATCCAGTCCTACTCCCATTAAAGAGAGGAATAACTAACGTAAAAACTGCTGCCGATAGATGTTTCTCATATCAATACGCGTAAACACTGCCCTGCATGGTAGAGCGTGAACCCGCCTTCGTAACCGGTGCTCCACAATGGCTTGGCGCGTATCGGTTGATGGGAACAGATTGGCAATGGCAGTAAGCTATCATCACCAGTGTTCAAGTAATGGGCGAAGCCCTGGCCGACCACCGTGCCGGTGGTGATGCCGCGACCGTTGTAACCGGCCGCGGCCAGGATACCGGGTGCCGGCTCGAAGAGGCGCAGAGTGTGGTCCGGCGTGAAGCCGACCTGGCCCGTCCAGGTACACTCCCAGTCCACCCGCCCCAATTGCGGAAAATAATGGCGCTGCACCCTATCGGCCCAGCAGCGCAGAAATGACGCCGGCTTGCTGTCGCCGCAACCCAGACTGCCGAGAATCAATCGGCCCTCGGCATCGCGCCTCAGGCTGCTGAGCACCGTGCGGGTATCCCAGGCTCCCTGGCGTTCAGGCAGAATGTCGCCGGCAAGCTCGTCGGAGAGCGGCGGGGAAGCAACCTGATAAAAGTGCCCACGGAAGAAGTGCTCGCGCACCTGATTCCAGTGCCCTTCGGTGTAGGCATTGGTAGCGATCACCAGTCGCGGAGCCCGGACGCTGCCCAGCGGCGTGTCGATCCGCCAGGCGTCACCGTCGCGTTGAATACCCTCGGCAGCGCTGTGAGTGTGCAGGTTGGCGCCTGCGGCATGGGCCGCCCGGGCGAGTCCTCGAGTATAGGCGGTGGGATTGAGGGTGCCGGCCCGCCGGTCGAGCAGGGCTCGCTGGATGCGGTGGGTGCCGATACGTCGTTGACACGCCTCGCCCTCGAGAAGTTCGACCGGTGCACCGCAACGCGAGAACTGTTCGAAACGGCGAGCCAGTTCCTCGGCTCCCTTGCTATTGTGTGCAAGGTGCAAGGTGCCTGTCCGAGTATCCTGACAGTCGATACCGTGCCGGTCGATGAGGGTGAAGACGTCAGCGGGAGCTCGACCGAGCACTTCGTTGGCACGTTCGCCGTTTTCCGGACCCAGGGCCTCAAGAATATCGTCCGGCGGGATCCACATCCCTGCATTGACCAAGCCGACACTGCGTCCGGAACCACCGCTAGGAATGTCTCCTGCCTCCAGCAACGTCACCGACACGCCGGCCTCGGCGAGGTGCAGAGCGGTACTGAGCCCGGTGATGCCGCCCCCGATGACGACGACATCAGCCCTGGTATCGCCCTCCAGGCGTGAATACTCCCGCTGTCGTTCGGGGGAGGTGGACGTCCAGATACACGCCGATTTCATGGTCCCTCCCTAGCGTCATCCTCGGCATGCGACCAGTCGTAGAAGCGTTGCGGATTACGCTGCATGGACTGTCGCTGCGACTGTTGCCATTCCCGGATTTCTGGAGCATGTTCGCTGTCGGGATGCTGCGCCAACCAGCGCTCAAGATCCCGGAAGGCACGCGGCGAGTAGGGTTCAAAATCGCCCTGTGAGCGAATCAGAGCCAGCTTGTGCTCCTCGTGTCGAATCGAAACTATCAAGGCGTAGCTGGCCACACCCCACAAGGCGATAATAGAAGCGATCATGACAATAATGGCGGATAGGCTCATGATGACTTACCTCCTTTGGGCTTGGCGACATAAGGCGTGTCATGGCGACGGCTCATGATCCACATGCATAGCGGAATCATCAGCGTGAGTATTACCAGACCGCTGATCGTCTTCCAGGGTGTCTGCCCGAGGTTGCTATATAGGAAGTAGGCCATGATGCCAAGCATGATGGCAGGGATTTGGTAGCGAATGACGAGTTCCCAGACACGCGGCACGTAAAGATCGGCGCCCCTATTCAGGCTTACGACCCGCAGCCGGTGAGCATCGAACTTCCAGCCGATGGCGATCATGATGATGAACGTTGCCAGCGGCAGGCCCCAGTTACCGACCACGAAATCCAGATAGCCTAAGATATTGGCGTTCATGGCGCTCGGGATGCCCAATAGCCAGATGATGCCGCAGATGGTGAGCACCGCCTTGGTGCGACTTGTGTTGCGCTCCTCTCGGTAGGTGGTGACGCCAACCTCGGTAATGGCAATAGCGGTGGTCAAGTTGGCAAAGAAAAAGCCCATAAAAAACAACAAGGCCCAGAAGTAACCGCCCGTCATACTCCCAAAGGCGTTAGCCAGAGCCACGAAGGCCAGTTCGGCACCGGAGCTGGGCGAGATGCCAAAGGCGAAGACGATGGGAAAGACGGCAAAAATGGCAAGCAGACCAAAGCTCGTATTGCCAATCGCTGTAAAGATGCCGCCACCCAACGGGATATCGTCGTTACGGCCGAGATAGCTGCCATAGGTCAGAGCAATGCCCCAGCCAAGGCCGGTAGAGAATAGCGCCTGCCCCAGCGCTGCTAGCCAGGTTTCGCCCCGTGCCAGGTATTCCCAGTTGGGCGAGAAGCTAAACTCCAGGCCAGCCATAGCCCCCGGCAGCGTCACCCCCCGAATGGCGATAGCAATCAAGGCAATGGTCAGAATCGGCATCATCCACTTAGCAAGGCGCTCGATGCCACCCTTGATACCGAACAGTAGAATGCCGGTGACCATCAGCATAGCGACAGTGTGCATACCGACGTTCAGGGCTGTGTTGCCGCTAAAGTCTCGCCAGAGGGCGGCGGTGTCGAAGTCGGTCTGGGTGAAGGTGCCGATCACGGCATGAAAGGCATAGTAGATCGACCAGCCGACGATCGACGAGTAGTAGGACATCAGCACGATGTTGAAGATCAGGATCACCAGCCCCAGTCCAACGAGGCGATTGTCGCCATAGACCTTGCGGAAGGTGCCGATCAATCCCTGCCGGGTATAGCGCCCAAGACTGGTCTCACCCATTAAGCCAGGTACCGCTATCAGATAGAGCAGCAGGAAATAAGCGATCAAAAAGGCGCCCCCGCCGTTCTCTCCGGTCACGTAGGGCATGCGCCAGATATTGCCGGCGCCGACCATGGCACCGACGACTGCCATCAGGTAGCCAAAGCGGCTACCCCATTGTTCTCGAGAAATTGTTGTTGTCATCTTTGGACTCCATGACACGTTCTGCCTGGATGGTCGAACGTGCCAAAAACCTGACCGTGTGCGCCGAGGTTTCGAGCACGCTCATGCAACTAGGCGCCGCCCCGTCATCGGGACGACGCTCGTGGTCAGTCGAACTTGATCCCTTGCGCCAGCGGTAGCTCACGGGAGTAGTTCACGGTGTTGGTCTGGCGACGCATGTAGCTCTTCCAGATGTCGGAGCCAGACTCGCGACCGCCACCGGTCTCCTTCTCGCCACCGAAGGCACCACCGATCTCCGCACCGCTCGGCCCGATGTTGACGTTGGCAATACCGCAGTCGCTGCCAAGATCCGAGATGAAGGCTTCGGATTCGCGCACGTCGCTAGTGAAGATGCACGACGACAGCCCCTGAGGAACGTCATTGTGCAGGGCCATGGCCTCGTCGAAGTCGCGGTAGCTCATGACGTAGAGGATCGGGGCGAAGGTCTCGTTCTTGACCAGATCGTCCTGCTGGTCGACCTCGACGATGGCCGGGGTCACGTAGTAGGCATCGGGATACTGTTCGGCGAGTTGGCGTTCGCCACCGAAAACGCTCGCGCCTTGCTTACGCGCCTGGTCGAGCACGGACTGCATCTGTTCATAGGCCTGGGCATCGATCAATGGACCGACCAAGCTACCCTCCATGGGGTCGCCAATGGTTACGCCGGCGTAGGCCTTCTTCACGCGCTCGACGACTTCGTCGCGGATCGACTCATGGACGATCAAGCGGCGCAGGGTCGTGCAGCGCTGCCCGGCCGTACCCACGGCGGAGAACAGGATGGCGCGCACCGCCATGTCGAGATCGGCGCTGGGCGCCAGGATCATGCCGTTGTTGCCGCCCAGTTCGAGAATGCTGCGGCCGAAACGAGCAGCGACCCGAGGCGCGACTTCGCGCCCCATGCGCGTACTACCGGTGGCACTGATCAGCCGCACGCGGGGATCGTCGGCCAGACATACCCCCGCGTCACGGCCCCCCAAAATCACTTGGCTGAGGTCTTCGGGCGCCTCGTCACCGAACTCGGCCATGGCACGTTCAAGCAACGCTTGGCAGCCCAGCGCGGTAAGCGGCGTTTTCTCGGAGGGCTTCCACAGCAGGCTGTTGCCGCAAACCAATGCGAGGGCGGCATTCCAGGCCCAGGGCGCCACCGGGAAGTTGAAGGCGGTAATCAAGCCGATCGGGCCCAGCGGATGCCAACTTTCGCGCATGTGGTGTCCGGGGCGCTCGGAGGCGATGGTCAGGCCATAGAGCTGGCGTGACTGACCGACAGCCAAGTCGCAGATGTCGATCATCTCCTGCACTTCGCCAAGGCCTTCCTGATAGATCTTGCCGCACTCCAGCGTGACCAGGGCGCCGAGATCTTCCTTGTGCCGACGTAGTTGTTCGCCGAACAGCCGAACCAGCTCGCCGCGACGCGGGGCGGGTACTCGGCGCCACTGTTCGAAAGCTCTCTGGGCACGTGCCACGCGGGCCTCGACGGCATCGGCACCCTCGAGGCGAATCTGACCAAGCACGCCACCATCGGTGGGTGACGTGACCGCAAAGTCGCCCTGGCGGTAAGCGTTCTCGGAGACGCCGAGGCGCTGCATGAGGGATTCGATCATTCTTCCTCCTACTTTTCGTTTCAGGATGCAGAAAACGAAACCAGTATTGGTGCGGCACTTGACGCCCTTCAAACGACGTTTTATACGGAGATCATTCCTTTTTTTCGGGTCATGATCCTAGAGATGAAAAGAAAGCCCACGACGCGCCGCCGCTCATGACAAGGAGCGATACATGAAGAGGAGAGATGCATGAGCCGTCCACACCTGCCCAGCCTGACCGCCATGCAGTGTTTCGAGGCCTCGGTGCGGCACATGAGTTTCACCCGAGCCGCCGACGAGCTGAACCTGACCCAGAGCGCGGTCAGCAAGCAAGTGGCGCAGCTCGAGTCGGTGCTCGAGCATCCGCTGTTCCGACGGGTACGCAAGCGGCTCCAGGTCACCCCCGAGGGCTCGCTGTATCTCACCGAGGTGCGCAAGATCCTGGCGCAGGTGGAGATGTCCACACGCTACATGCAGTCCTACGGCGGCCAGAGCGAAGTACTCAATGTCACTACCCTGCCGACTTTCGGGGCGCGCTGGCTGATTCCACGGCTCAATGGCTTTCGCTTCCGGCATCCACGGGTCTACTTGAACATCGCCAACCGCTCGGAGCCCTTCGATCTGGAGGAGGAGCGTGTCGACGTCGCCTTCTTCTTCGGCCACGGCGCCTGGCCGCGGGCCGAGTGCATCAAGCTGCTCGACGAGGAGATGGTGCCGGTCTGCTCACCCACGGTGCTACCAGTCGACGGCATTCGAGAGCCGCTGGAACTGACAAAATTGGTGCTATTGCAAAGCTCGACGCGGCCCGAGGCCTGGCACGACTGGTTCGAGGCACAGGACTGTTATACCGAGCACAGCTACCACGGGCCACGTTTCGATACCTTCTACATGGCCTTACGCGCAGCCCGGGCCGGCTGCGGCGTAGCCCTGGTACCGCGTTTCCTGGCCGAGGAGGAACTACAGGCCGGTCTGCTGACGATTCCTTGGACGTTCGGGCTGACCAGCCGGGATGCCTATTACCTGGCCTACCCCGAACACAAGGGAGAGGTCGCCAAGGTGCGAGGCTTCATCGACTGGATACTCGAGCATCGGGAGGCACCTGGAGACGGTGTTGCAACTTAATGCATGAATTAATGGAATGGATAACACGCTTTTTTTCGTTTGAAGCCCGGAATGCGGCTCTGTTCTCATCATGGTCATACGCTCTCACAGGACGAGGACATGGATCTCCCGCACATCAGTGACTCGCTCGGCATCGTGCACCCCATCTGCATCGAGCGAGGTCGCAACGCCGAGGTCTGGGACGAACAGGGCAAGCATTATGTCGACTTCGTCGGCGGTATCGGCGTACTCAACCTGGGGCATGGCCATCCCGCCGTGATCGAGGCGGTCAAGGCGCAGGTCGATACCCTGATGCATTCCGCCTTCAATGCCCTGCCGCATCGTGGCTACCTCGCGGTGGCCCGGGCCCTGGATGCCTTCGTGCCGATGTCGTATCCCTTGTCCTGCATGCTCACCAACAGCGGTGCCGAGGCCACCGAGAACGCTCTCAAGATCGCTCGCGCCGCCACCGGACGTCAGGGCGTGATCGCCTTCGACGACGGCTTCCATGGCCGCACGCTGGCGGCGTTGAATCTCAACGGCAAGGTCAAGCCCTACAAGAACCGCCTCGGTGCCTTGCCCGGCCCGGTGCATCACCTGCCCTTCCCGAGCCGCGACAGTGACGTCGATGCTGACACCGCCATGGCCGCCTTGGAGCGGTTGTTCGAGGTCGAGGTACCCGCCGATGAAGTGGCTTGCATCATCGTCGAGCCGGTCCAGGGCGAAGGCGGCTTCAGGCTGCTTGATGGAGACTTCGCCGCCCGCCTGCGCTCGCTGTGCGACGCCCACGGCATCGTGCTGATCTTCGACGAGATCCAGTCCGGCTTCGGACGCACCGGCCGGCGTTTCGCCTTTTCCCACCTGGGTGTCGAACCCGACCTTCTGCTGATGGGCAAGAGCATGGCGGCCGGGCTGCCGCTGGCAGCGGTGGCCGGCAAGGCGGAACTCATGAACGCCCCGCCGAAAGGCGGCCTGGGCGGCACCTATTCGGGCAATGCCGTCGCCTGCGCCGCGTCCCTGGCAGTGATGAACGTCATGAGCGAGGAATGCCTGGCCGACTGGAGCGAGCGTCAGGAAGCGGCGGTTCTGGCGGCGTATCGCGACTGGCGATCTTCGGGCCATTATCCGATGCTCGGTGAGATGACCGGTGTAGGCGCCATGCGCGGCATCGTCTTCGAGGATACGCCCCAGGCCTCCGGCGCCGAGCATCTAGCGGCCCTGCTCAACGCTGCTCGCGAAGAAGGCCTGCTACTGATGCCCAGCGGACGGCGGCGCAACGTGCTGCGCTTGCTGCCCCCACTGACCGCCGAGTTCGAGGTGCTGAACGAAGGGCTGGCGAGGCTCGAGCGAGCTCTGAAGCGGCTGTAGCCCCGAACCGAATTCATGATGACCGACACCGAGAGGCATACCCGATGACAACCCTCGTTTCCCATCACGAGATTCGTGACCGTTTTTCCAAGGCCATGTCGGCCATGTATCAGGACGAGGTGCCACAGTACGAAACCCTGCTCGAGCTGGTGGCGAAGGTGAACCGCGAGACCCTCGAGCGCGATCCCGAACTGGCCGAGCGACTCGCGACCCACGACGAACTGAATCGTCTCGGCGTCGAGCGGCACGGTGCCATTCGTGTCGGCAGTGCCGAGGAACTCGCCATGCTGCGCCGGTTGTTCGCGGTGATGGGCATGGTTCCGGTGGGCTACTACGACCTCTCCGAAGCCGGCGTGCCGGTACATTCCACCGCCTTCCGGCCCATCGACGACGAGGCCCTGGCGCGCAACCCCTTCCGTGTCTTCACGTCCTTGCTGCGCCTGGAACTGATCGAAAGCCCCGAGCTGCGCGAGCGTGCCGCCGGTATCCTCGCCAAGCGCGACATCTTCACGCCCGGCGCCCGGGAAATGATCGAGCTCAGCGAACGCCAGGGCGGCTTGACCGACGAGCAGGCCGAGCGTTTCGTGGCCGAGGCGCTGGAGACCTTCCGCTGGCACCAGGACGCCACCGTGGACCTGGACACCTACGAGGCACTGCATGCCGAGCATCGGCTGATCGCCGATGTGGTCTGTTTCCATGGGCCGCACATCAATCATCTGACGCCGCGCACCCTGGACATCGACGAGGTCCAGCGGCGGATGCCGGCGGCGGGGATGAACCCCAAGGAAGTCATCGAAGGTCCGCCGCGCCGCGCCTGCCCGATTCTGCTGCGCCAGACCAGCTTCAAGGCGCTGGAGGAACCGACCCGCTTCGCCGGCGAGCGCCAAGGCACCCACACCGCACGCTTCGGCGAAATCGAACAGCGCGGCGTGGCGCTGACGGCCGAGGGACGCGCCCTCTATGATCGACTCCTCGGCGAGTCGCGCCGACGCACCGCCGGCCTGACCAACGAGGCGCACCAGCGCGTGCTGGCCGAGGTCTTCGCTGACTTCCCGGATAGCGAGGCTGAGCTGCGCCGCCAGGGCCTGGCCTTCTTCGAATACCGGGCGACCGAAGCGGGACGCGAGGCTGGCGCGGTCGCCGAGGCCGAGGTCGAGCGGTTGATCGAGCAGGGACTGATCACGGCCCGGCCGATCACCTACGAGGATTTCCTGCCGGTCAGCGCGGCCGGCATCTTTCAATCGAACCTCGGCGGTGACGGTAGCGAGGCCTATGCCGGTCACGCCAATCGCGAAGCCTTCGAGGAGGCACTGGGCGCGCCGGTCACCGACGAGCTGACGCTCTATGCCGAACGCGAGCGTATCTCTCGTCAATCGACTCTCGAAGCCTTGAAACGCTAATTGCTACCGGTTCAATCGTAAAAAATCACTCTCATTTGGCTTAGCAAGGGGACATCAATCACCTACCCCCAGCGACCGCTGCCAGCGCTTCTCGAGCGTATCGGGGCCGGTCGCACCGAATATCGCGCGTGCTTCGCCCCGATACCAGGCCCACATCTGGTCGCCGTAGCTGTAGTGCCACCACTCGCTGGGCAGGTTGGCGAAGCCGGCATCAACCATGGCGTGGTAAAGCACTCGCCGCCGATCACGGTAAGTCCGCGTCGCGGCGTCATGGGCATGATGCTCGAAGTAGACGGTATGCGAGGCGGGCCGCGCTTCATCGAATGCCGAGCCCATCTCCAGCAGCATCCCATCAGAATCGCATAGCGCTACATCCACCGCCCCACCGGTGAGATGCGGGCTAGGGCACTCTGGTCGATCGCTGGGCGGCGAGACAAATGCCCGAGTCATCGCCCGCAGGTCCGCCTCGTCGAGATCCGCGTAGCGCGCTTCCACCATTCCCAGCAGAGTGTCATACAGATGACGCTGCACGACATAGGGCCGCCAAGCATCCAGCACCACCAGTCCCAGGCCGTCCGGCAGGCTCTGAGCCACCTTGAGAAGCCGCCGATAGACCGCCTCCCGCGCCCAGCACTCGGGCACCGCCCCGGGGACGCCAAGCACGTAATAAATGGGATGGGTGCGCAGCGTCGCTCCTGCGAGGCTGAGCGGATGCAGCGGTGCGCCTTCGTCGGCGATGGGAATGGCGGCGATCGCCTCCCACTGCGGCTCGGCAATGGGCGCGATGGGCCGGGTGTGGAGTCGATTCACGGTCAAGCGGTTCGTATCCAAGATGAAGTCAGCCAAGGGTGTTCGGGAGCCAGGTAATCAGCCCCGGGAAGAGGATCAGCACCAGCAACACCGTTATCGCGACCAGAATGAACGGCCAGATGGTGCGAAACAGTACGGTGATGTCGAGCCGACTGACCGCCGCGGCGATGAACAGGCAGGCGCCCATCGGCGGAGTGATCAAGGCGATGGTGATGTTCAGAGTGATGATAATGCCCAGCACTACCGGGTCGATGCCGGCCGCCAGCGCCACCGGCATGAACACAGGAGAGAGCAGCATCAGCGCCGAGACTTCCTCCATGAACATCCCGGTGACGAAGGTGATTGCGCTGAGCAGCAACAACACGATGACCGGCGAGTCGATGAAGGGCTCCAGCAGCCCGGTGAAGCGATCAGGCGCCTGGGCGTAGGCCAGTTCCCAGCTGATCACCGAAGAGATGCCGATGATCAGGAAGATCGCCGAGGCCAGCCGAGTGGTCTCGACCGCTGCCCGCCAGAAGGCCCGTAGGCGCAACTCGCCCATCGCCAGGCCACACAGGGCGACGTAGAACACAGTCAGCGCTCCGGATTCGGTGGGCGTGACGAAGCCCAAAACGATCCCGGCGACGATGATGAACGGCGCGACCAGCGCCGGCAATGCGCCACTTACCGCCTCGAAGACCTCGCGCCGCGCAGGCAGCATGGTGCGCCGCTCGAGGCCGGCACGACGGGCGTGCAAGGCATTCATGACCATGAACGCCAGCGCCAGCAATAGCCCCGGCACCACCCCGCCGAGGAACAGCTGGCCGACCGACGTGTTGGTCTGGGAACTATAGAGAATCATGAAGATGCTGGGCGGGATGATCGGCCCGATCAGCGAACTGCCGGCGGTCAGCCCGGCGGCAAAGGCGGTGGAATAACCTTCGCGGGTCATCGCCGGCACCAGCAGCGCACCCAGCGCCGAGGCATCGGCGGCCGCCGAGCCATTGACCCCGGACATGAACACGCTGCCTACCACGTTGACGTGGCCGATACCGCCGCGCAGATGACCAACGATTAGGCGCGCAACGCGCATCAGCCGCTCGGTCATGCCGACGGCGTTCATCAGGTTGCCGGCGAGAATGAACAGCGGGATCGCCATCAGCGAAAAGCTGTTGAGCCCGCCGAAAAACTGTTGCGGCATCATTCGCGCGACCATTCCCGGGTCGACGAATACGAAACCCACCAGCGCGGTGACGATCAGCGTCAGAAACAGCGGTATCCCGAGCAGGGTGTTGGCCAGCAAGACGACGAACATCGTGGCGACCATCATGAGGCTGGCTCCTCGGAAGCGGCGTCGTCGATACCGGGTTGTGGCAACGGCCGCGGACCATAGAGCAGCACCTGCAGTGCCAGCAACCCGAAGCCAATTGGCATGGCAAGCATGGGGATGGTGCGGCTGATGCCCAGGCCCTGCGAGGTGAAGTAGCCCACCGACAGCGCGTAGTGCCAGCTCCACCAGGTCATCGCCATGGCAAGGGCCAGTGTCAGCAGCCATTGGTAGGCAAGCAGCACGCGCCGAGCCGTGGCGCCCAGTTTGCGCTCGAGCAACGCTACGCGCATGTGCTCGCCGCGTACCCAGACATTGCCGGCGATCAGTAGCGCCGAGGCGATCAGGCAATAGCGTGCGAGTTCGTCGCTCCAGATCGGCGCCTGGCCGACCATGTAGCGGGTGACGATGCCGTAGAGGATATCGACCAGAGTAATGAGCAGCGCTATGACGCCCAGCGCGGTGGTCAATCGACCCAACAGCGTCAGCAGGGTATCTCGGAACATGGTGATGTTACGCGACCCGACCGGCCACTTGCCGGTCGGGTCCTTCGCCTCGTCGGATGGATTGAGTCGTTGTTACTCGGTCAATAGCTCGCTCTGCCCGGCGTCCTCGAGCGCCATCTCGATCCATTGATCGCCGATGCCCTCCTCCCTGAGCCAATCGATATAGGCGGGTTGTCCTTTTTGCCGGAAAGCATCCATTTCCTCGGGGGTCGGCTCGATCACCTGCATGCCTTGATCGGCGAGGAACTGGATGCGCTCATCGACGCGCTTCTCGACATCCGTACGATTGAGCTCGTTAGCCTCCTTGACGGCCGCATCGACCGCCTGGCGATTCTCTTCGGAGAGGCCTTCGTACCAGCTGCCGTTGGCGATCAGAAACTGATCCGAGTACTGCACGTTGGCCAGTGTCAGGTACTTCTGCACCTCGTAGAGGCTGCCCATGATGATGTACATCGGCGGGTTCATCTGGCCATCGGCAACATTGGTCTTGAGTGCCATGTAGGTGTCGGTCCAGGGAATCGGCGTCCCCGAGGCGCCAAAGGCTTCGTAGAGCGCGACCTGGCTGGGGTCCATGGCACGAAAGCGTAGTCCCTCGAAATCGTCGGGGCTGCTGATGGGGCGTTTGGAGTTGGTGAAGTCGAGGAAGCCGCCCTCCTCGACCACGCCGAGCAGCTCGGCGCCGGTACGCTCCTTGAGAGTATTTTCGACCTTATTCCAGTAATCGCCCTGGTCGAAGAACTGATGGGCGGCGGCGTAGTCCTCGAACAGGAAGGGAATCGCACTGACATAGATCTCGGGGACAATCGGCGACAGCCCAGCGAACGACGCGATATTCAGGCTCGGTGTGTTGATGACCTGCTCCATGCGCTCCTGCTCTTCGCCGAGCATGGAATTGGGGTAGAGCTTGAGCGTGATGTCGCCGTCGGTCTTCTCCTCCACCAACCGCTTGAGGTTGGTGGCGAACAGATGCACGGCGTTCTTGTCGGTATCGGGCGGGCCATTGTAGCTCAGGTTGAGGGTAGTGGCGGCATTGGCCAGGCTTGCGCTGGCCAGCATTCCTATAGTGCTGGCTGCCAGCAGTGTGTTACGCAGGGTGAAGGGCCGCATTGGTAGACTCCTTGTTGTTGTCCGGGATCGCCATGAGGTCGCGATCGCTCATTGGCCAAGAGCCTTTAAAAACTAATCGTTGCTCTGTTGACCTTTCAAGCGCATCACCGTTGCCTTTTAGGCAACGCACGATCATCCAGCACCCGAGGCGCATCGGCACTGAAGAAGCGCATGCTGAGGCGCAGGTGCTTGATCAGAGCCTGCGCGGCGACGGTCAAGGGGCGCTCGGCCTGGCTGACGATCCGCGCCCGGGCGTGGCGCAGCACGTCGGCGCCGACCTCCCGGCTGACGATGCTGCCCTCGTGAACCTCCTCGAGCACGCTCAGCTCCGGCATGAAGGTCACACCCAGACCCGAGCGCACGAAGTTCTTGAGCACCGAGACCGAATTGGTCTTCATCCGCGGCCGATAGGACAGCTGCGCGCCATGTAGCGCCATGCTAACCAGTTGCCCCATGCCGGTATGGCCATCGATCAGCGCCAATGGGTGGGTAGTGATCTCGGCCAGCGTCGGCGGCCTGGGCGTGCTTGCCAGCGCATGACCGGCGGGGACGATCAAATCGAGCGGCTGGCTACGGTCGACGTGCGAAACCAGTTGCGGGTCGTCGAGGGGAGCGTATAACAGGGCCAATTCGACGGTGTCGTCCTTGACCAGTTGCATCGCCTCGGTAAGGCTCGCCATGTGAACTTCCATCTCCAGGCCAGGATACCTCGCGAGGAAGTTCTGCAGGGGGGTCGAGACCAGATCGGCGATGAACCCTTCGCCGACGGCGATGCGAACCTCGCCCCGCTCGAGGTTCTGCAGGGCCTGCAACTGCGACAGGGTCGCCCGCTCGGCGGCGCGCTGGTCGCGATAGTGGCGCAGGATCAACTCACCGGCCGGGGTCAGCGTGACACGGGGCGAGCGCACCAGCAGGATGGCATCGAGCTCCTCTTCGAGCGCGCGCAACTGGCGGCTGAGCGCCGAGGGATTGACCCCGACATGAGCGGCGGCACGCCGCAGCGAGCCGTGGCGAACGATGGCCTCCAGGTATTCCAGGGCACGGGACTTGAACGGTGTCATGAGAAGCTCGGACGTCGAAGGTTATCAAGGTCACCGATCGTGACCGCCACGAAGCTCCATCATACGCCGTCACGAGCGGCGGTACCGAGCAAGCCCTGACGATGCATGGGCCAGCGCCGACATTTTTTCGACAGCGCATAGATTGCTCGCTGGGCTTTCGCGAACTGCTGCGCAACGACGCGCGTGAAGTAATCCTGATGAGCCGCACCATTTCATCGTCCCGCGCTTAGCGCTTCCGGCCGGCGCGCCTCGTTTACAGCCACTGACAACTTTCTGATGCAAGCCACCGGCCGGGCTTTCTACGCTCAAGAGTGTCCATTCGCCAACCGGGCGCGTGCATGCAGGGCCGGATGTCCGTCATGCCGCGCGCCGTCGACGATCATGACGCCCGGCTGCCGACACTGCCGACAGCCGGGTGCAGCGAGGTTGATTCCCGCCAAGGCAAGGCGTAGCGTACGCGTTGCCGACACAATACTTGATCAGGACACTCGGACATGACTCAGCGAAGAAGCGTCATCACCCGCGTCTACGTGCCCACCCATGTGCGCGATCTGCCCAACGGCGAACGCGTGACGATTCCCGGCCATTACCGCCAGCCGCGCGACGATCATGGCAGGCAGGCTTCCGGGTTCTCGCGCGATTGAGTCCGGCTAACCAACCGGGAGGCTAACGGCTCAGATCCACCTCGCGGGTCTGCCCCGCGCCGATCTTGACCTGCTTGAGGATCAGCGGGCTGCGCGACTTGCCGTCGGGCAACAGCACGCTGCCGGCGACGTAGAACACCCCCGCCGGGATGCCGCGGGCCACGAAGTAGCCATTGCCGTCGGTGCGCGCATAGTGGGTATATTCCCGGGCGCGCGGATCGGCCGGCTCGATGCGCTTGCCGGCCAGCGCCACATCGGCGGCTTCGGCGGAATACGCGGTCGCCGGGGCGATCGAGATCTGCTCGTTGGCGCCGACGAGGGTTCGCCCCTGAGCCGTGGTATAGCGCAGCCGGCCCTTGATCGTGGCGTTGCCGCGCTTTTCCAGCTTGGCGTAGGTGTCGGCCGGGAAGGCGACCTTGCGTTCGACGACCGTCGATCCGGGCGCCTGCTCGCTGCGGTCGATGACCTCGGGCGGCCGGCCGTCGCTGTCGGGCAGCATTGCCTGGCACCCCGCCAGCAAACTGCCCAGTAACACGACTGCTATCCATTGGCGCATGACGTTCTCCTTGTGTGAGCGGTTCGCCGTGCCCCGCTCATGAGTCATTGGCGGATTGTGGTAGGCTCAGGATCATCTGCGAGCCGCGTATACGAATATCGAAACGGTTGAGAAAGCTCATTCCCAAAAGCGCCGTCTCACCGCCGATGCCGGGATTGATCGAGCCGCGCACGTCACCGGCGCGCAGGCCCCCCAGGGCGATCTCGTCGAGGGTGGTCAGATAGCCGCGAGCCTGGCCGTTGGCGGTCTCGAAGCCCACGCTGGCACCCCGTTCGAGGCCCAGTCGCTCGGCCAGCGAGGCCGGCACCGACACCAGGCTGGCGCCGGTGTCGAGCAGAAACTCGACCGGTTCGCCGTTGATCCGCCCAGTGGCGACGAAATGCCCAGCGGCGTTGCGCTCGAGCGTCACCGGCTGCGCCTCGCCCGGCGCTGACGCCGTCAGCGCCGCATTCGGATTATGCCGCTCATCGAGCCGGTCCTGAAACCACCATCCCGCCAGCCCCAGCACAATCACCCAGAACAATAGCATCATGCCCAGGCCGGTACGGCGTAGCGCCTTGTCGTCGTCGCTCATGTCACCTCGGCTGGCCGCTTTCAATCCCAAGCAAACGCAAATCGCCAGCCCCGGGGGAGCTGGCGATTTTCTTTATAAACGACGAGGCTAGCCGTCACGCGCAGCGTCATGCACTCAGTTCTTGACGATCTCCTCGAGCGCCTTGTTGAAGGTGGCGCTGGGACGCATCGCCTCGCGGGTCAGCTGATAATCCGGGTGGAAATAGCCCTGGATGTCGACCGGCTTGCCCTGCACCCCGTTGAGCTCGTCGATGATGGTCTGCTCCTGGGCTTTCAGCACCTCGGTCAGCTTGGCGAACAGCGCCTTGAGTTCGCCGTCGTCGTCCTGCTCGGCCAGCGCCTGGGCCCAGTACAGCGCCAGGTAGAAGTGGCTGCCGCGGTTGTCGAGCTCGCCGGCCTTGCGCTTGGGCGACTTGTCGCTGTCGAGGAACGCCCCATTGGCCTGGTCGAGGCTCTTGGCCAGCACCGTGGCGCGAGCGTTGTCGAAGGTCTTGCCGAGGTGCTCGAGCGAGGCCGCCAGGGCCAGGAATTCGCCCAGCGAATCCCAGCGCAGGTGGTTTTCCTCGAGGAACTGCTGGACGTGCTTGGGCGCCGAGCCGCCCGCGCCGGTCTCGAACAGCCCGCCGCCGTTCATCAGCGGCACGATGGAGAGCATCTTGGCGCTGGTGCCGAGCTCCATGATCGGGAACAGGTCGGTCAGGTAGTCGCGCAACACGTTGCCGGTGACCGAGATGGTGTCCTCGCCCTTGCGGATACGCTCCAGCGAGAAGCGCATGGCGTCTTGCGGCGCCATGATGCGGATATCCAGGCCGTCGGTGTCGTGATCCTTCAGGTAGCGCTCGACCTTATTGATCAGCTGGGCGTCGTGGGCACGCTGCGAATCCAGCCAGAACACCGCCGGTGCGCCGCTGTCGCGGGCCCGGGTGACCGCCAGCTTGACCCAGTCCTGGATCGGCGCGTCCTTGGTCTGGCACATCCGCCAGATGTCCTCGCGTTCGACCTCGTGCTCGAACAGCACCCGGCCATTGCCGTCGGTGACGCGCACGGTGCCGTCGGCGGGAATCTGGAAGGTCTTGTCGTGGGAGCCGTACTCCTCGGCCTTCTGCGCCATCAGGCCGACGTTGGGCACGCTGCCCATGGTGGTCGGGTCGAAGGCGCCGTGCTGCTTGCAGTCGTCGATCACGATCTGGTAGATGCCGGCGTAGCAACGGTCGGGAATCACCGCCTTGGCGTCGTGCAGCGCGTCGTCGGCGCCCCACATCTTGCCCGAATCGCGAATCATCGCCGGCATCGAGGCGTCGATGATCACATCAGAGGGCACGTGCAGGTTGGTGATGCCCTTGTGCGAGTTGACCATCGCCAGCGGCGGGCGCTCACTGTAGAGCGCCTCGATGTCGGCGGTGATCTCTTTCTGCTTGTCGCCGGGCAGCGACTGGATCGCCGAGTACAAGTCGCCGATGCCGTTATTGCGATCGAAGCCGGCCTTGTCCAGTGTGTCGGCGTGCTTTCCCAGCACCTCGCCGTAGAATTCGCTGACCACGATGCCGAACATGATCGGATCGGAGACCTTCATCATGGTCGCCTTGAGGTGCAGCGAGAACAGCACGTCGCGCTGCTTGGCGTCCTCGATCTCGGCTGCGATGAAGCGCCGCAGGCGACGGCTGCTCATCGCGGCGCCGTCGACCACTTCGCCCTCGAGCACCGCGAGCTTGTCCTTGAGCACCGTGAGGCCGCCGTCCTTGCCCACCAGCTCGATCCTGAGTTCGCCGGCGCCGTCGATTACCGCGGACTTCTCGCTGCCGTAGAAGTCGCCCTCGCTCATGTGCGCGACGTGCGATTGCGAGTCGCTCGACCACTTGCCCATGCGGTGCGGGTACTTGCGCGCGTAGCCTTTCACCGATTGCGGCGCGCGGCGATCCGAGTTGCCTTCGCGCAGCACCGGATTGACGGCGCTGCCCTTGACCTTGTCGTAGCGCGCCTTGACCTGCTTCTCGTCGTCGCTGCCGGGTTCTTCCGGGTAATCCGGCAGCTTGTAGCCCTGCTGCTGCAGTTCCTTGATCGCCGCCTTGAGCTGCGGGGTCGAGGCGCTGATGTTGGGCAGCTTGATGATGTTGGCTTCCGGCGTCTTGGCCAGTTCGCCGAGCTCGGCGAGATGATCGCCGATGCGCTGCTCTTCGCTCAGGTAATCGGGAAACAGCGCGATGATGCGACCGGCCAGCGAAATGTCGCGGGTCTCCACCTTGATGCCGGCGGGATCGGTGAAGGCATCGATGATCGGCAGCAGCGAATGGGTCGCCAGCGCGGGGGCTTCGTCAGTAAGCGTATAGATGATCTTCGGCGTCTTGGGCATCTTGGCGTAAACCTCTCTGGTCACTGCGATTGCGAAAATCTGAAACGGTGGAGACTGGCCGAGACGGCCGCCAAGAGCCGGCACGCCTCGATGACATAAAGGCCCGACATTCGTACGACGCTCCGACCTGCGAAAATGCATCCACCGTGCAGGGATGAATTCGGTTGCTGACTCCGATGCCCGTGTCGATCCTTCATGTGCCGATCGACGCTCAATGGCGCGGCACCGGCGCCCCAGCGGTCGCGTCGCAGTATACCAGTGCAGCGCCGGCTACGCATAAGCGAAGTGCCTGGCCGGCTAAATGCGCCAGTGCCTGGCCCTGTTCACCCGCGCGGCGGTTAGGTGACTTCCTTCAAGCCGTTGCCGCCCATTTCCCTTGGCTGATCGGCGCGCCGGCCTTTCTGGCTATCTTGTGGCGCAAGCAATCGTGGCAACACGTCATGCGTGTATCGTGACTGGTTAGGCGGGCGATCGGTAACTTCCATTGAAGGTTTGTGTCGTTTTGTCCAGCAGACTTTTTCTTATTCCTTTTTTAGCTATCCTAGTAACCAAGTACACGGAGCTAAAGAGGTTTTCATGCAAACCTTTCGACACTCACCTGGCAGGCCCGACGTGGCTGGCTTCTATGAACCGCGGACTTCAAGCGTGCAGTATGTGGTGAGCGACCCAGCGACCCGCCGCTGTGCGATCATCGACCCGGTTCTGGACTTCGATGGGAAGTCGGGGGCCACTGCAACGCACCATGCCGACGAGCTACTGGACTACGTGGCAGCTCAGCAATTGACGGTGGAGTGGATTCTCGACACCCATCCACATGCCGACCACTTCTCAGCGGCGCAGTACCTGAAAGAGAAAACCGGCGCGCCCACGGCCATTGGAAGCTATATCACGCAAGTTCAGGCGCTGTGGAAAGACCTTTATAACTGGCCTGACTTTCCGGCTGATGGCCGTCAGTGGGACCATCTGTTCAGTGAAGGTGACACCTTCAAGATCGGGGAGATCGAGAGCCGTGTGATGTTCTCGCCGGGGCACACCTTGGCCTCGATCACGTACGTGATCGGCAACGCCGCCTTCGTTCACGACACGTTGTTCCAGCCTGACGGCGGGACGGCCCGTACCGACTTTCCCGGTGGCAATGCCCACAGGCTGTGGGATTCCATCCAGGCGATTCTGGCGCTACCAGACGACACCCGGCTCTTTACAGGGCATGATTACAGGCCTGGCGGTCGCGAACCGGAGTGGGAAAGCACGGTACACAGCCAGCGCGAAACCAACATCCACCTCTGCGACGATCAGACCCTCGAAGACTATATGGCGATTCGCAACGAACGGGACGCCAGGTTACCCATGCCGGCGCTGGTCCTGCCGTCTCTACAGATCAACATTCGTGGTGGCGCCTTGCCGGAACCGGAAGACAACGGCCGGCGTTATCTCAAGATCCCGCTTGACGCGCTACCCGGCGCCGTCTGGGATGAAGCACGCAACTGAATGGAACGAAGCGAGGAAATATGGATATCAAACCACTTGATGATCAATTGAGCGTCACTGCGCAACCCCGACTCGATGAGCTTGAGCAACTCGCTGCCCAGGGGTTTGGCACGATCCTCTCCAACCGTCCACGGGGCGAAAGCGAAGACCAGCCGGATCCCGAGGCTCTGAAAGCCAAGGCGGAATCTTTGGGCATGGCCTGGCACGAGGTTCCGGTCAAACCGGGTGACTATTCCCAGGCTGATATCGACAGCTTCGCCCATGTCATGAATAGCTCCCCTGGCCCCGTTCTCGGCTTCTGCCGTTCGGGCAAGCGCGTTGCGCATCTTTGGGCCTTGTCACAGGCAGCGCATCGCCCCGTACCGGAGCTCATCGAGGCAGCCCGATCCGCCGGTTACGATCTGGCGCCCCTTCGCGAGCGTCTCGAGCAGCAGGCAGACCAGGCGAGCCCAGGGCGCTGACCGGCGTGTCACGCCTCCTGCGTCGCCCCTTCGCCAAGGTGCCAGGTCAGGGGAACCTGTCGGACTTGGCGCTCTGCTCATTGCGCCGCGCGGTGCCGGCGCGCTCAAGGAAGCCTTTACGCATGCTGATGGACGCCCTGCAGGCGTACAGGATGCGGACGATTCGGGCGAGCCGAACGCCTGACAAGCGCAGCGAACTCGCCGAATAGCCTACCCATGCGGCTTGCCGACGCAATCAGGCGGCGAACGAACGCACCTTGCGTGCCTGATTGCGTACTTGCCGGCAAGCCCTACTTGGCGAATGCCAGGTGGCCGTCCTCGGCGCTGACCCGAATGGCGTCGCCGGGGCCGAAATGGCCGGCCAGCAGCTCCCGGGCCAGCGGGTTCTCGAGGCGGTTCTGGATCGCCCGCTTGAGCGGCCGCGCGCCGTACACCGGATCGAAGCCGACCACCGCCAGCTGGGCCAACGCATCGTCGCTGACCGTCAGCGTCATGTCGCGCTCGGCGAGCCGCTCGCGCAGGCGCTGCAGCTGGATCTCGGCGATCTTCTGGATCTGCTCCTGGTCGAGCGGATGGAATACCACCACTTCGTCGATGCGGTTGATCAGTTCCGGCCGGAAGTGCTGACCGACCACTTCCATCACCGCCTCCTTCATGCGGGCGTAGGCGTCCTCGCCCTCGCTGGCGAACTTCTGGATCAGATCCGAGCCCATGTTGGAGGTCATCACGATCACCGTGTTGCGAAAGTCCACGGTGCGCCCCTGACCGTCGGTCAGCCGGCCATCCTCGAGTACCTGCAGAAGGATGTTGAAGACATCCGGATGGGCCTTCTCGACCTCGTCGAGCAGCAGCACCGAATAGGGCTTGCGGCGCACCGCCTCGGTCAGGTAGCCGCCCTCCTCGTAGCCGACGTAACCCGGCGGCGCGCCGATCAGCCGCGCCACGGAGTGCTTCTCCATGAACTCGGACATGTCGATGCGCACCATCGCCTCCTCGGTGTCGAACAGGAAGTTGGCCAGCGACTTGCACAGCTCGGTCTTGCCCACCCCGGTCGGGCCGAGGAACAAAAACGAGCCATTGGGGCGGTTGGGATCGGCGAGCCCGGCGCGCGAGCGACGCACCGCGTCGGCGACCGCCTTGACCGCCTCGTCCTGACCGATCACCCGGTCGTGCAACGCGTCTTCCATGCGCAGCAGCTTGTCGCGCTCGCCCTCGAGCATCTTGGCCACCGGAATGCCGGTCCAGCGCGACACCACCTCGGCGATCTCCTCCTCGGTGACGTTGGAGCGCAGCAATTGGTGCTGGGACGTGTCGGCCGCCCCGCCACTCTCGCCGGATTCGGCGATCTTCTTCTCAATGGTCGGGATCACCCCGTACTGCAGCTCGGACATCCGCCCCAGGTCGCCCTGGCGGCGCGCCGCCTCGAGATCGATGCGCGCCTGCTCGAGCTCGGCCTTGAACTGCGCGGCGCCCTGGATACTGGCCTTCTCGGACTTCCACACCTCGTCGAGGTCGGCGTATTCGCGCTCGAGCTCGCCGATCTGCTCCTCGAGGTTTTCCAGGCGCTTCTTCGAAGCCTCGTCGGTCTCCTTCTTGAGCGCCTCGCGTTCCATCTTGAGCTGGATCAGCCGGCGGTCGAGGCGGTCCATCTCCTCGGGCTTGGAGTCGAGTTCCATGCGAATCCGCGAGGCCGCCTCGTCGATCAGGTCGATGGCCTTGTCGGGCAGCTGGCGATCGGTGATGTAGCGAGTCGACAGCTTGGCCGCGGCGATGATCGCGCCGTCGGTGATGTCGACGCCATGGTGCACCTCGTAGCGCTCCTTGAGGCCGCGCAGGATCGCCACGGTATCCTCCTCGGAGGGCTCGTCGACCAGTACCTTCTGGAAGCGGCGCTCGAGCGCGGCGTCCTTCTCGATGTACTTGCGGTACTCGTCGAGGGTGGTGGCGCCCACGCAGTGCAACTCGCCGCGCGCCAGCGCCGGCTTCAACATGTTGCCGGCGTCCATCGAGCCCTCGGCCTTGCCGGCGCCGACCATGGTGTGCAGCTCGTCGATGAACAGGATCACCCGGCCCTCTTCCTTGGCCAGTTCGTTGAGCACCGCCTTCAGGCGCTCCTCGAACTCGCCGCGGAACTTGGCGCCGGCAAGCAGCGCGCCCATGTCCAGCGACAGCACGAGTTTGTCCTTGAGGCCTTCCGGCACCTCGCCGTTGATGATCCGCTGGGCCAGGCCCTCGACGATCGCCGTCTTGCCCACGCCGGGCTCGCCGATCAGCACCGGGTTGTTCTTGGTGCGCCGCTGCAGCACCTGAATCGTGCGACGGATCTCGTCGTCACGGCCGATCACCGGGTCGAGCTTGCCTTCGGCGGCCCGCGCGGTGAGATCCAGGGTGTATTTATCCAGCGCCTCGCGGCTCTCCTCGGCGCTGGCATCGTCGACGGCCTGGCCGCCGCGCAGGCTATCGATGGCCGCGACCAGCGCCGTCTTGGACAGTCCGGCCTGGATCAGCACCTTGCTGATCGCGTGGTTCATCTCCAGCGCGGCGAGCAGCACCAGCTCGCTGGCGATGTATTGATCGCCGCGTGCCTGGGCCTCGCGGTCGGCGAGGTTGAACAGCTGCGCCAGATCCTGACTCATGGTCACGTTGCCGTCGAACTGACCGACCTTGGGCAGGTTGTCGAGATACTGCGCCAGGCCGTCGCGCAACTTGCCCAGCTCGCCGCCGGCCTTCTGCACCAGACCCTTGATGCCGCTGTCGCGGGCGTCGAGCAGCGCGCTCAGCACATGGCCGGGATCGAGCTGGTTATGGGCACGCCCGACGGCCAGGGACTGGGCCTCGGCCAGGGCGTTCTGCAACTTGCTGGTCATGCGATCGATACGCATCGAAATCCTCCATCGGGGCGGCGGCGCGGTCGGACGCGCCGTGGGCCCAAGTCGTCATGTTTGACACTATCAATGGAGGTATGTTGGGGCGCTTTCAAGTCGACCGGAGGAGGAAACGCAGAAGGTTCGATGTGGGTCAGGGGCGCGTAAGCCGTAAGCCGTAAGCCGTAAGCCGTAAGTCACGACATTGGCACCAGCGCTGGAATCGGTAATAGAGTGCTTACCGCTTATAGCTTATAGCTTACAGCTCCCCCGCAGGGGCTAGCGGATCCAGATCATGCTGGCCATGCGCCCGGTCACGCCGTTGTCGCGGCGGTGGGAATAGAAGCGCCCCTCGCAGGCGGTGCAGAAGTGGCCGCCGCTGACATGCGCCACCCCCAGCCGCTCGAGGCGCAGCCGCGCCAGCTTGTAGAGATCGGCCATGTAATGACCGAGCCGATAGGGGCTCGGCTCGAAGGCGCTCTCGGCGGCGGGCTGCAGGGCGACGAAGGCCTCGCGGACTTCGCGACCCACTTCGAACTGGGCGTTGGAGATCGCCGGTCCCAGCCAGGCCATCAACTCGTCGGGCGGGCAGCCCAGCGCGGCGATACTGGCCTCGAGTACGCCGCCGGCCAGGCCGCGCCAGCCAGCATGCGCCAGGCCTACCCGGGTGCCACGCCAATCGCAGAAGAACACCGGCAGGCAGTCGGCGGTGAGGATCACGCAGGCATGCCGGTCATCGAAGGCCACCGCCGCGTCGGCCTGCGGCGGCTGCTCGGCGTGGCTCGGCCGAAAGTCCTGCGCCACCGCGGCGCCGTGGACCTGGTCGAGCCACAGTAGCGGCCGGCCGTCACCGACCTGCTCGCTCAACGACGCCCGGCAGCGAGCCACCGTGGCCGGGTCGTCGCCGACGTGCAGCGCCGGATTGAAGGCCGCATAAGGACCCTGGCTGGGGCCGGTTTCACGGCTGGTGACTAGCGCGCCCACAGTAGTCGGCGCCGGCCAGTCGGGCAGCAGCAGCGTGGGTTGATCGCTCATGTTCGCTCCTCGCCGTCGGCACGCAGGCCATCCAGCAACACCCACAAGTCGTCGGGCAGCTCGGCGCTGAAGCTCACCGACTCGCCGCTCGCCGGATGCACGAAGGCCAGCGTGCGAGCATGCAACGCCTGGCGCGGAAAACTGCGCAACTGCTCCTTGAGCGCCTCGCTGGCCCCGGCGGGCAGCTTGAGCCGCCCACCGTACAGCGCGTCGCCGATCAGCGGATAACGGCGATGCGCCATATGCACGCGAATCTGGTGGGTGCGTCCGGTTTCCAGCCGGCAACGCACATGCGTATGGCCGCGAAAGCGCTCGACCACCCGATAATGAGTCACCGCCGGCTTGCCCGATTCGGTGACCGCCTGACGCTTGCGATCCTTGGGGTGGCGACCGATCGGCGCATCCACCGTGCCGCCGGCGGTCATCATCCCGGTAACCACTGCGGCATACTCGCGCGAGACGCTGCGCGCCTGAAGCTGGCCGACCAGCGAGGTTTGCGCCGCCAGGGTCTTGGCAACCACCATCAGCCCCGAGGTGTCCTTGTCGAGTCGATGCACGATCCCCGCACGGGGAATCGCGGCGAGTGCCGGGCAGTGGTGCAGCAGCGCGTTGAGCAGGGTGCCGTCGGGATTGCCGGCAGCGGGATGCACCACCAGCCCGGCCGGCTTGTCGAGCACCAGCACGTCGTCATCCTCGTGAACGATGGCCAGTTCGATCGCCTGCGGCTGCCAGCGCACCGCGTCTTCGAGCACCGCCTCCAGCACCAGTCGCTCGCCACCGTAGACCTTGTCCTTGGGCTTGGCGACGGCGCCGTCGAGGGTCAGCGCCCCCGACTTGATCCAGCCCTTGAGTCGCTCGCGGGAAAACTCCGCGAATACCTCCGCGGCGGCCTGGTCCAGGCGAATGCCGACCATGGAGCCGGGGATGCGCTCGTCGCGCTGCAGGATATCGGGCATAGCTCGCGGGGTGCCTATGGAGTTCGACTGGGTGTTTTCCCGGCGGGGTGTCCCCGCTGGTGCGGTGTGCTTTATAGTGTTGGGCTTTACGAGATAGTGTGGGACTTTACGAGATAGTGTGGGACTTTACGAGTCACCGGATCCGGCCGATTCTAGCATGGCCGTTGATGATTGCCCGATACGAGGATGACGATGCGCGTTTCTCCCCTTGCCGCCCTGGCCCTTGTCGCAGCCCTGCTCGCCGGCTGTGCCAGCAACGAGGTGAACCCTGACCTTCAGGAGCAGGAACTCTACCAGCAGGCCCAGTCATCGCTCGACACCGGGCGCTACAGCACCGCCGTCGAACAGCTCGAGGCGCTGGATACCCGCTTCCCGTTCGGCAACTACGCCGAGCAGGCCCAACTGGAACTGATCTATGCCTATTACCAGGTCGAGAACTGGGAAGCTGCGCGCGCCGCGGCCAGCCGCTTCATCCGCCTGCATCCCGACCATCCGCAGGTCGACTATGCCTATTACCTGCGCGGCCTGGCCGCCTACCAGGCCGGACGCTTCAGCCTTGAGGGGCTCGAGCTGATCGACATTTCCAAGCGCGACCTGGGCTCCTCGCGCGACGCCTACGTCGACTTCGGCGAACTGGTGCGGCGCTACCCCGACAGCCCGTACGCCGCCGACGCCCGGCAGCGCATCATCTATCTGCGCAACGTGCTGGCCCGCCATGAACTGCAGATCGCCGACTTCTATCTGCGCAAGGGCGCCTACGTTGCCGCCGTCGAACGCGGCCGCTGGGTGCTCGAGCGCTATCCGCAAGCCACCGCCACCCGCGACGCCCTGGCGACCATGGTCGAGGGGTATCTGGGGCTGAACATGCGCGATCGCGCCCGCGAGGTGCTCAAGACGCTGATCGAGAACGACCCGGACAACGCACGTCTCGACGGCCGCACCTTCGAGCCGCGCCTCGTCGACGCCGAGCCGCTGACGCTGTAAGACGGAAGACGGAAGACGGAAGACGGAAGACGGAAGACGGAAGACGGAAGACGGAAGCATGCAGGAGAAGCTACGTGCTTTCGTCAATGAATTATTCGATGCTGGCATGGGCCGCAACCATATATATGCTGCGGCCCTTCTTTTATCTTCCGACTTCTAACTTCCTACTTTCCACTGGCACGAAGTGCCTACTCCCCCGGCTGCCAGCCATTGACGATCGGATAGCGGCGATCGCGGCCGAAACCGCGCAAGGTCACCCGCACGCCGACCGGCGCCTGGCGGCGCTTGTACTCGCTGCGATCGACCAGCTTGACGATCTGGTAGACATCCTCGCTGGCAAAGCCCGCCTCGATGATCGACTCGGCGCTCATATCGCGCTCGATGTAGCGCTCGAGGATCGCATCGAGCGTGTCGTAGCCGGGCAGCGAATCGCTGTCCTGCTGGTCGGGAGCCAGCTCGGCCGACGGCGGACGGGTGATCACCCGCACGGGAATCGCCAGATCCTGAGTGTTGCGCCAGCGCGCCAGCCGATACACCCAGGTCTTGTAGACGTCCTTGAGCGCATTGTAACCGCCGACCATGTCGCCATAGAGCGTGGCGTAACCCACCGCCATCTCGCTCTTGTTGCCGGTGGTCAGCACCATCAGCCCTTTCTTGTTGGAGATCGCCATCAACAGTACGCCGCGACACCGCGACTGCAGGTTTTCCTCGGTGGTGTCCTGGGGCGCGCCGGCGAAGCTTTCGGCGAGCGTCGCGTTGGCCGCCTCGACCATCCCGGCGATCGGCAGCGATTCGTAGCGCACGCCGAGCAGCCGCGCCTGTTCGGCGGCATCGTCGCGCGAGATCTGCGCCGTGTAGTGATACGGCATCATCACCGCCTGGACCCGCTCGGGGCCCAGCGCATCGACGGCGATCGCCAGCGACAGCGCCGAGTCGATACCCCCCGACAGTCCCAGCACCACGCCCTGAAAGCCGCTCTTGTTGACATAGTCGCGCAGCCCGGTGACCAGCGCGCAGTAGAGATTTTCCTCGGTGCCGGGCAACGCCTCGATCTCGCCGGCTTCCGGCGTCCAGCGACCGGCGTCGTTGACGAAGCGCACCGGCATCAGCCCAACCTGCCAGTGCGGGGCGCGTATACGCAACTCACCGGCCGCATCGACCACCAGCGAGCCGCCATCGAAGACCAGTTCGTCCTGGCCGCCGATCTGGTTGACGTAGACCACCGGGCGCTGCGCTTCGCGGGCGCGCTCGGCGAACAGCGTCAGGCGCTCGGCAGGCTTGTTCTGATGAAAGGGCGAAGCGTTGAGGGCGACCAGCACGTCGGCGCCGGCATCGCGGCACTGGCGTACCGGTGCGCCGTCCCACAGATCTTCGCAGATCAGGATGCCGAGCCTGGCACCGCCATGCTCGATGATCAGCGGCTCGCTGCCCGGCATGAAATAGCGCCGCTCGTCGAAGACCTGGTAATTGGGCAGCGCCTGCTTGGCGTACTCGCCCAGCCATTCGCCGTTGTAGAGCACCCCGGCCAGGTTGTGATAGCCGCTGGCGCGATGGCCGGGATAGCCGATCACCACCATCACGTCCTTGGCCACCTTGTGCGCCATGCGCGCGCGCGCCGCCTCGAGGCGCGTCTCCATCGATTCGCGAAACAGCAGGTCCTCGGGCGGGTAGCCGGTCAGGAACAGCTCGGGAAAGACCACGACATCGGCCTTGTGCTCGAGGCGCGCTTCGCGCACGGCCTCGATGGCGCGCTCGGCATTGCCGGGTATATCGCCCACCAGCGGGTCCAGCTGGGCCATTACCAGGGTCAAATCTTGCATGAGCGTACAATCCTCACAGTCGCTGGGCCAGAAACGGGGCGGGGCACGATTGGCGAGCCATGAGGCTGGCTTTACACTACCCCCTTTACCCTCATTGTCCCGCAAGGGCTGGCGCGTGCAAAGCACTGCCGGGCCGTCATGGGAGACCCAAGGAATGAATCTCTTGCTTATCCGCCTGATCATCTTCGCGATACTGTTGTGGGCCGGCCTCAAGCTCTACCGCATGTACCGAGAATGGAAACTCGAGCAGGACGCCCCGCGCCGCGTCGAGGACGCCAGGATGGTGCGCTGCGCCTATTGCCGCGTGCACCTGCCCGAGCCCGATGCCGTGCGCCGCGACCAGTTGTGGTTCTGCTCCAGCGACCATCACGCCCGCTTCCTCGAGGAGCAGACGCCCTCCTGAGGCACGGTTCTATACAACCTACGCCCCGTGCAACAGCAGTCATGCCCAGTGATGCTCGATCTCGTACCGGGTGACAGCACCATCGACACCAGGCCCAAACCGACTTAAAGTAGTCAAGGGTATTACCTCTTACTATGGAGGCCAGCATGGCAACGCCAACGTCCATCAAACTCGATGACGGCCTGAAGAGTCGCGTCCAACACTTGGCCGATGCTCGCCGGCGCTCGGCGCACTGGCTAATGCGCGAAGCCATCGAGCAATATGTGGAGCGCGAGGAAAGACGCGAGGCCTTCAAGCAGGACACACTCAAGGCATGGGAGGACTACCAAGCCACCGGACTGCACGCGACCGCTGACGAAGTAGAGAAGTGGCTGGCCAGCTGGGGAACGGATAGCGAACTGCCAGCACCGATATGTCGCGAGTGATCTTCGCCCCGGCAGCGGTCCGGGATCTGGAGCGGCTACGCGAGTTCCTGCGGCCGAAAAACCTCGCAGCAGCCGAGCGGGCCGCAAAGGTCATCATCCAAGGCGTCCAGGCACTCGGAGAGCTGCCACGTATCGGACGCCCCATTGACGACTTGCCCGAGGAATACCGGGACTGGCTGATTGAATTCGGCGATAGTGGCTATGTCGTTCGATACCGCATCGACGATGACTTTGTTGTGGTGTTGGCCATACGTCATCAGAAAGAAGCCGGCTTGTGACTTACGCCGAAATTTTCTAACGGGAATCAATCCAGACGATAGGGCCGCGGATCGACGATCGGCTCACGGCCCAGCATCTCATCGACCAGTAGTCGCGTCGCCGCCGGCGCCAAAACCAGCCCGTTGCGGTAGTGGCCGGCGTTGACGTAGAGCCCGGCGACGCCCGGCACGTTGCCGATCATCGGCACGCCATCGGGCGAGCTCGGGCGCAGCCCGGCCCAGTGATGCTCGACCTCACAATCGGCCAGCGCCGGCACGATGCGTGTCGCGCTGGCCCGCAACGACTCCCGCGCGGCGGCGCTGGTGGCCTTGTCGAAGCCGGTTTCCTCCAGCGTCGACCCGGCCAGCACCCGCCCATCGCCGCGCGGGATCACATAGCGCCCATCGAGCAGCACCACCCGCTCGACCAGCCCGGGCGGCGCACGGAACAGAATCATCTGGCCCTTGACCGGGCGCACCGCCAGCTTGTAACCGACGCTATCCAGCAACCCGGCACTCCAGGCCCCGCCGCAGATCACCACGCGCTCGGCCAGGATACGTTCGCCGCCGGCCTGCACGCCGCGGATACGCTCGCCCTCGACGAGCAACCGCTCCATCGCCATCCCCTCGCGCAGCGTGACCCGCGGCATCGCCGCCAAGCGTGCCCGCAACGCCTGGCCCAGTCGCGGATTGCGAATGCTGCCCAGGGTCGGCATCCACAACGCCTGGTCGAAGCCCGGCGCGGCGTTGGGCTCCTTGCGGTAGATGAATTGTCCATCGACCCGCTCCAGTGGCTTGCCAAGCTCGAGCGCCCAGTCGAGCGCCCGCGCCTCGTCGTCGACACGCAGGTAGAGCAGCCCGCGCTGGCGATACTCGGGGTCAATGCCGGTTTCCTCCAGCAGGCGCAGCGATAGCTCGGGATAGAAACCCTCGGACCAGCGCGACAACGCCGACACCGGCGCTCCGTAACGCCAGGGGTAGAGCGGCGAGACGATGCCACCGCCCGCCCAGGACGCCTCCTGGCCGCAGTGGCCACGCTCGATCAATGTCACCCGCTAGCCGGCGTCGGCCAGTTGCAGCGCGGTCATCATGCCGTAAGCGATCCACGAACCCCATCTGTTGGGCCTGAGTCAGACCGGTAGAGTCTCTTTCCAGCGCCAGGGGAGCAGCGTGTCGAGATCGTCATCCTCGCCGAGTGTCGGCAGGGTCTCGAAC